>JBEDKU010000309.1:0-2597 GCA_041172045.1 Verrucomicrobiota bacterium
GACCTTCGGCGGCGCGATCTCCGGCGGCACGATTTTCGATATCACGAAGGCCGGCGCAGGCACCCTCGTCTATAACGGAAATACGACAATGACCGAGGAACGGACCGCCAACGTCACCACAGGCACACTCGCCTTGGGCGGAAACGTCACCGGCGGCTACGGGATCACGGTCAACGGACCCGTGACACTCAGCTTCCGCGGTGCCACGGGGAACGCAGCAGCTTCCACCATCACCGCCAACCCGGGTGCGAGCCTGACCTTCGACAGCAGCACCGCCGGCGTCACCGGTACAACCCGAGCGGGCAGCGTCAACCTGAAAGGCGCATCCTTGAATCTCCTCGGCAATGTCACTGCCAACTCCGTCGATATCATCACCGGAGCCCTGAGCGTGAACGCCCCATCGACTTACGGCACTCCCGGAGCTGACACCGTGACCTTGACACCAAATACCGCCACCAACACCCGCCTGAGTGCTGGCAGCTTGGCCCGTGTAAACAACGGCGCGGTATTCTTTCGCGGAACCAGTCTCGGTGCCAACACCATCGCCAGTAACACGGTGAACACTTCGAATATCGAATTCACCTCCGCCCCCACCGCACAACTCGTCGGCGGCGCTGGTGGGACGGGCGACAAAAACATCAGCATCATTCCGTGGGCGGTCGGTGCCACGACGACGAATGGCGCCCCAAGCAGCTTTGTTACCTATGACGGCAATGGCATTCGTCCGCTGGCCGTTGGCGAATATGATACCAGCATTCCTGCGGCAGCCTCCACTAACAACGTCAAGTTGAGCGGCGCGACCCCGGTCACCGCCAACGGTGCCACCACTATCAACTCTCTCTTCCTGAACAATGCCGCCTCTTCCTCCACGGTGCTGGCCGGCACCGGCGCCCTGACCGTCACCAGCGGTGCCGTCTATGCGGATTTTTCTCTGGGTGGAAACAGCAACGCCCTCACGATCAGCAAGCCGGTCGACTTCGGAGCGGCTGAAGGCGTGATCGGGACGATGGCGACGTCCAGCTCCAAACCTTGGCCTTCTCGGGCGGGATCAGCGGCAGCGGCGGAATTACGATCTATGATGCGAACGGGGTGACCGGCACCGCCCAAGCCGGCGTGAATATCAACGGCGCGACCAGCTATACGGGCAATACGATCGTCAACGGCACGCTCATCGTTTCCAACACAAACGCCCTGCCGAACTTTACGAATAGCTCGCGGACAGGTGATGTTTACGTGAACGGCACCTTGGGCCTGAGCGGTTTGAATAACAGTACGGTCCGGATCAACGGACTTTACGGCAATGGCAGAATCACCACCCCCTTCAGCAACAACGAGACCCTGATCGTAGGCGACAACAACGCGACGAGCACGTTCGCCGGCACGATTACCCAAACGACCGGTGCGATCGGTCTGACAAAAATCGGAACGGGCGCCTTGACGCTCTCCGGAACCAACAGCACTTGGACAGCGGCGACGAATATCCAAAATGGCGTGGTCAGCGTCGTCACGCTGAATAACGTGGGGACTCCCAATGCCACCAGCAGCCTGGGCCGACCCACCACGGCCATCACAGGCACGATCGGTCTCGGCTCGACCACCACGACCGGCATCTTGAAAGTCGTCGGCACCGGGGAAACCACTGATCGCATCATCAATCTCGCCGGCACCACTGGCGGTGGAACCATCGACCAGTCCGGCACCGGCCTTCTCCTGTTCACCAACAATTTCACCGCCACCGGTGGAGGCAGCAAGTCACTCACTCTCTCCGGTTCCACCGCCGGCACGGGTGAAATCAGCGGTGGCATCGTGGACAATAGCGGAACGAACAAGACTTCCCTCGCCAAATCCGGCACTGGCACCTGGGAACTCTCCGGCACCAACACCTACACCGGGACAACTTCCGTTAACGAAGGCAAACTGGTCATCAACGGCAATTCCTCAACCGCTACCGGCAATGTTTCTGTCGCGGCGAGCGCCACTCTCGGCGGCAGCGGCTTGGTCGGCGGAGCGACGACCATCAACGGCATTCTTGCCCCGGGCAACAGCATCGGCACCATCACCATTGGCAATGATGTGACATGGAACGACAACGACTCCTGGGTGTTTGAGCTGGGTTCCTCCGCTTCCACGCTGGCTCTTGCCGGCAGCGGATCGAGCGTTCAGGATTTCCTCAACATCACGGGCGGTGGCAGTGATTTTCTCAAAGGCTCGGGAGCCTCGTTTACCTTCGATTTTGCCAACACCGGCATGGCGGGATTTTACAAAATCGTAGATTGGGCCGGGACAACGGGCTTTGTCGCGGGTGACTTCATCGCGACCAATATTGCTGGCGGTGCGACCGGCACCTTCACGGTGGATTCCGGGACCTCCGCGCTCTATCTGACTGTCGTTCCCGAACCCGATGCCGCGATGTTGGTGGGGGGGCTTGGCATGCTCGCACTCCTTCGCCGCCGCCGAACCCAATGAAATTTCCCGGAGTTAATGGGTTTCTCTCCGGAAATAGCGGAGTTGCCGATCTGGAGGGTCGGCGGCTCCGCACCCCAATCTGAAAATCATCCTGATCGAAAAAAGCACTCTCAGCATCACCCCTGCCATCC
>JBEDKU010000310.1:0-3925 GCA_041172045.1 Verrucomicrobiota bacterium
ATGTATGACCGCTACCTCATCGTCGACAAAACCGGCAGCAAACACCGCCGCATCGAGACCCCGCAATTCTTCTGGATGCGTGTCGCCATGGGCCTCTTCAAGCGTGAGGAAAAAGACGCCGAAGGCTGGGTCATCCGCCTTTACAACCTCTACAAAGGCCGCCGCTTCTGCTCGTCCACGCCCACGCTCTTCAATTCCGGCACCCTCCACAGCCAGCTTTCTAGCTGCTACCTCTACAAAGTGGACGACTCCATCGAGTCCATCATGTATCGCGGCATCGCCGAAAATGCCTTCCTCAGCAAATGGGCCGGCGGCCTCGGTGGTTCATGGACCGCCGTCCGCGGCACCGGCGGCTACATCCAGGGCACCAATGGCGAGTCGCAAGGCATCATCCCCTTCCTCAAGCTCCACAACGACCAACTCGTCGCCGTCAACCAGGGCGGAAAACGCCGCGGCTCCGGCTGCGCCTACCTCGAAACCTGGCACAACGACATCGAGGACTTCCTCGACCTCCGCAAAAACACCGGTGACGAACGCCGCCGCTGCCACGACATGAACACCGCCAACTGGGTTCCCGACCTTTTCATGAAACGCATGGAAGAGCGCGGCACCTGGACCCTCTTCCGCGCCAACGAAGTCCCCGATCTCCACGACCTCTACGGTTCCGCCTTCGAGCAGCGCTACTGCGAATACGAGCAAATGGCCGCCGATGGCAAAATCTGGTCGCGCCCCCTAGCAGCCCTAGAGCTCTGGAAATCCATGCTCAAGATGGTCTTCGAAACCGGCCACCCATGGATCACCTTCAAGGACCCTTGCAACGTCCGCAGCCCGCAGGACCACTGCGGCGTCATCCACTCCAGCAACCTCTGCACCGAGATCACCCTCAACACCTCCGCCGACGAAACCGCCGTCTGCAACCTCGGCTCCGTCGTCCTCGATACCCACATCACCCGTGACGGCGCGCTCGATCACGAGATGCTCAAGGAAACCATCACCGTCGCCATCCGCGCCCTCGACAACGTCATCGACATCAACTTCTACCCCACCGAAGCCGCGAAGACCGCCAACACCCGCCACCGCCCCATCGGCCTCGGCGTCATGGGCGTCCAGAACGCCCTCTACAAGCGCAACCTCGCCTTCGCCTCCGACGCCGCCGTCGAGTTCAATGACGAGTTCATGGAAGCCATCGCCTACTACGCCTACAACGCCTCCAGCGACCTCGCCTCCGAAGTCGGCACCTACAGCAGTTACAAAGGCTCCAAATGGGACCGCGGCCTCCTCCCGCAGGACACCGTCGATCTCCTCGAGACCGAGCGCGGCCGCAAGATCGACGTCCCCCGCGGTGGGAAAATGGACTGGTCCGTCGTCCGCGAGAAAATCGCCAAACACGGCATGCGCAACTCCAACGTCCTCGCCATCGCCCCCACCGCCACCATCTCGAACATCATGGGCACCACCCCCTGCATCGAGCCGAACTACAAGAACCTCTACGTCAAATCCAACCTCTCCGGCGACTTCATCGTCCTCAACAGCGAGCTCGTCAAAGACCTCAAAAAGGCCAACCTATGGAACCAGGAAATGCTCGACCAGCTCAAGTATTTCGATGGTGAGCTCGACGCCATCGACGACATCCCGGAAGCCCTCAAGCACAAACACAAGACCGTCTTCGGCATCGACTACGAATACATCATCGACGCCGCCGCCCGCCGCCAGAAGTGGATCGACCAAAGCCAGAGCGTCAACCTTTTCCTCGCCACCCCCGAGATGAAGACCCTCTCCCACATGTATCGCCGCGCCTGGGACAAGGGCCTCAAAACCACCTACTACCTCCGCACCCTCCAGGCCTCCAACATCGAGAAATCCACCATCGACGTCAAAAAGGAACAACGCGGCGTCATGGCGACTGCCACCGCCGCCCGCGAGTTCAGCGACGCCGAAAAGAATGCCTGCTCCATCGAAGCCATGATGAACGGCGGCACCTGCGAAGCCTGCCAGTAACGGAACTGTAGCGGCGGTCTATGACCGTCGCTATTTTTCCAAATCCGGTAGGGCGTGACCGCCGGGCGCGCCCACTTTTCGCCAACGGCGCGAAGTGATCAGGAATCAGCCCGTGAAAACGCCACTGCCAACCCTCTACCTCTTCGCCGGTTCCAACGGTGCGGGCAAGACCACCTTCGCCCGCGCCTATCTCCGCCAGCTCGATCCCATCCCGCGCTTCCTCAATGCCGACGAGATCGCCCGCGGCCTCTCACCGCTCGATCCACAAAAACTCTCGGTCAAGGCGGGCAAGCTCCTGCTTCGTGAAATCCATGACTGCATCGAATCCGGCATCTCCTTCGGTCTCGAAAGCACCCTGAGCGGCACCACCCACGCCAAACTGCTAGAGAGGGCCAAATCCCTCGGTTACCAAATCGAGCTTCACTACCTCTGGATTCCCTCGCCTGCACTCGCCATCCGCCGCATCCGACAACGCGTCAAAATGGGCGGCCACTCGATTCCGGAGGCCGAAGTACGCCGCAGGTTCGCCCGGAGCCGGGCCAATCTGATTCAACTCTATGGCCCTCTCGCCGACACATGGCAGGTCTGGGACAATCGGAACGAACCTCCGTCCTTGATCCTGAGCTCTGAATCAGCCACCTTGAGCCAGTTGGAATCACTCCTATGAAAGGCAAACCGAGAACATCCACGGCCGCACCGAAAGCAATGACCGCCGTCCAGCGCGGCCAGGCCGCCGCCAAAGCCATGGCCAAGGAACTCCGCGCCGAACACAAACGCTGGAATCTTCCGCTCCTCTCCTGGAAAGACGGCAAGGTTGTCGCGACCAAGCCATGAAACCTGGGCTTTACGACGACCTCGTTACCGAAAATCTGATCCGCGAGATCGAAAACCTGAAGGCGGACGGGATCGTGCCCTTGTTTGGCAAGATCGAGGCCGCCCAATTTCCGGATTACCTCACGCGCTTTCTGGCCGCCCAGCTTGCCAAGGCCATTCGGATTTACGGACCCAATGATACCTCACGGCAAATCGAACTGGCGAATGCCGTCATAGAATCAGTCTCAACCAAGAGCGACGAACTTGCCTATCTGCTAAACGAGCGCATCGCACGCACTGACGAGCACGACGTCCTCGAGGAGCTATGTGCGGCAGCACCAAAGCCCTCGCCGCGCCCTCTCACCGAACTATCCGCTTCGTCACTTCTCACCGGCGCTCCGGGACTGCCACAACTCGGGCGCGAAATCGAACTGGAACTCGCCACCGCCGATCGGTGCGATATGCTCGTCGCTTTCGTCAAATCCGGCGGCATGCGCTTGTTGCGCGAGCCGCTGCGGCAGTTCACCGAACGCGGCGGCGTGCTGCGCCTTATCACCACCAGTTATCTCGGCGCGTCCGACCCCGCCGTGGTCGAGGAACTCGCCGCGCTGCCCAATACCGAGATCCGCATCAACTACGACACCCACGCCGCGCGCCTTCACGCCAAGGCCTACTTCTTCCATCGCGAGTCGGGACTCTCCACCGCCTACATCGGATCGGCGAACCTCTCGCACGCCGCGATGACGAGTGGCCTCGAATGGACGGTGAAATGTGCCGCCCGGGAGCTTCCCCACCTGTTCCGCCGTTGTGCGGCGGAGTTTTCCGGTTACTGGGAGCACCCGTCCTTCGAGCCCTACGATCCCAGAAAGCCGGATCGTTTCCGCGACGCCATCCGCAAGGAACGCCGGGACTTCGACGGCATGGGCCACACACCGCTCACCGTCTTCGATCTTTCACCGCATCCCTTCCAACAGGAAATCCTCGAAGCCCTCTCCTTCGCGCGGGACAGCCGTGAGTATTTCCGCAACCTCATCATCGCCGCCACGGGAACCGGCAAGACAATGATCGCGGCTTTTGATTATCGGAACGAGTCCCGGAAACTCGGCTACCATCC
>JBEDKU010000311.1:0-3109 GCA_041172045.1 Verrucomicrobiota bacterium
TTCGAAATCGTGCCCGGCATCAGCTCGGCCATCGCCGGTCCGGCGTATGCGGGAATCCCCGTGACGCATCGCGATCACAACACGCAGCTCACGATTTTCACCGGCCATGAGGATCCGACCAAGGGTTTCAGCTCGGTGGATTACGCGCAACTCGCCAAGGCTCCCGGCACCAAGGTTTTCCTGATGGGCGTGGCCCGGCTTCGCGAAATCACCGGCGCGTTCATTGAACATGGCGCGGCTGCCGAGACGCCCATCGCGCTCACCCGTTGGGCGACAACCGGCTCGCAGAAGACCATCGTCGGCACGCTCGCGAGCATCGCCGACATCGCCGAGCAGGAGAATTTCACCTCACCCGCCGTCGCCGTGATCGGCGATGGGGTGAAGGAGCGGAAGAAGAGCAACTGGTTTGAAAAACGGCCCTTGTTTGGAAAACGCATCGTCGTCACCCGCACCCGCGAGCAGGCGGGCGAGCTCAGCAAAGCGCTGCGCGATCTCGGCGCGGACGTCATCGAGCTGCCGACCATCCGCATCGAAGGCCCGCCGGACCGCCAGGAATTCGCGGAACTCGTGACGCACGCCCACGAATACGACTGGCTCGTCTTCACCAGCCCGAACGGCGTGGAGCGGTTCTTCGACGCGTTTTTCGCCTCCTATCCGGATGCGCGCAGCCTGGGAAATCCACGGATCGCCGCGATCGGCGACGGCACGGCGAAGAAAATCCGCGAATATCGTTTTGCGGTCGATCTCATCCCGGAACGCTTCGTGGCGGAAGGTTTGATCGATGCTTTCAAAAAGGAAGACATCGAAAATCTCACGATGCTGTGGGTGAAAGCTCACGAAACCCGCGACATCGTGGGCGAGGGATTGACTGCGCTCGGAGCCATTGTGGACAATTGCGTGGCCTATAAAACCGTCGCCGAAACGGAGGATCCCACCGGGGCCCGCGCCCGCTTCGAGGAAGAGGGGGCGGACATGATCACCTTCACATCGAGTTCGACGGTGGAACACTTTTTCGCCCTCGGACTTGATTGGCCGGAAGGCTGCGCCGCCGCCAGCATCGGCCCGGTCACCAGCGACACGCTGCGCAAGGTGGGCATGAAACCGGCGTTCGAAGCCTCCAAACACGACATCCCGGGCCTCACCGCCGCGATTGTGAAATATTTCAAAGGCAAAGCCTGAGTCGCGGCGGCGTAAGAAGCGGATGGATGTCGCGGTATCGCATTTCCACATGAACCTGACCCATTCACTAATTCTAGCGGCATCGCTGGCTGCTTCTCCACTTCACGCCGGCGTCGGAGTCGGCGAAAAGCCAATCGCGGGGGCGGAGCTGATTTTCGACGGTTCGCGCGAGATGCTCGACGCCAAATGGAAGTATTGGGAAGGCCCGGGATTCGCTTCCTCGATGCCGATCAAATGGAAAATTGTGGCGGACCCGGTCGATCCCGGGACCGTGCTGATGACCGACGATCCGGCGGCCGTCGGCGGCAAATACGGCAGTGCCGACGTCGTTTCCAAAAAGAACTACGGTGACTGCCGCCTGCACATCGAGTTCCTTATCACCAAGGAGGGCGGTAACAGCGGCGTCTATCTGCAAAACCGCTACGAAATCCAGGTGCTCGATGGCGACAAGACCAAACACGGCATGGGCGCCGTGATCAACGAGACCGAATCGCCCTATCACCTCTACCAGGGCCTCGGCAAATGGAACAGCTACGACATCGTCTTCCGCGCCGCCCGATTCCAGGACGGCAAGCTCATCGAGAAACCGCAGGTCACGCTCTATTTCAACGGCGTGAAAGCACACACCAACCAGACCATCAACCAAGTCTGGGGCGGCGCGAAATCCGGGATCGACGGCGGCAACGACAATGGCAAGGGCCTCACCGACACTCCCGGTGGCCTGAAACTGCAATGCGAGGGCCACGACGTCCGCTACCGCAACATCTGGATCAAGGAACTCGATCTCAAGACGCCGGACACCGATTTCAAGGAGTAATCCAAGATTTACGGCTTGCGGGTGGGAAATTGCTTTGATTCCCTCCGGAGCGCTGCGCGAGACGCCGCTGTAGCTCAGGGGTAGAGCAATTCATTCGTAATGAATAGGTCGTCGGTTCGAATCCGACCAGCGGCTCCATTTGGAAACCTGCCGGTTACAAACCATTCCGCCTCGCGGGAAATCGCTTGGTTTGCCGGATTGAACTGCATCCCGGACCCCATCCGTCATCCCACTCCATGCCGCGGAACCGATTGTTATTCGCGCTTTTGATCCTGCTGGCGATGGCAGGCGGCTTGCTGTGGAGGTCCAGGTTCGTTGCACTGTCGCCGTTCATGACCAAATACGGCGGTGACGCGATATGGGCGCTGCTGGTCTTTTTCGGGTTCGGTTTCCTCCTTCGCAGGATTTCGACTTTCCGGCTTTCCCTCGTAGCGCTCGGCTTCACGTGGGCGATTGAGTTTTCACAGCTCTATCATGCGCCGTGGATCGACGCGATCCGCGGGGTGCGGCTTGGGCACCTAATCCTTGGCTCCACCTTCAACTGGCCGGATCTGCCGGCTTACGCGGTTGGCATCTTGATCGGCGCGGTGGTTGATAGAGCGATCGGCGGCACTCATGGAGATGCCACCGCAAGGGCGGTCAGCCCTTGATTTCCATCAGCATCTGCGGGTTGTTCGGGAATTTCTTGAGGAAGAACAACAGGCGCTCCATGGCCTCGGCCGGGCGGTGGCCGGAGAGGCCGCGGCGGATGAGGTGGATCTTGTGCAGCATGTGGTCGGCGAGCAGAAGCTCCTCGCGGCGGGTGCCGGACTTGAAGATGTCGACTGCCGGATAGATGTAATTTTCCGCGATCTTGCGGTCGAGCACGAGCTCCATGTTGCCGGTGCCCTTGAACTCCATGTAGATGGCCTCGTCGGCGCGGGAGTTGGTCTGGATCAGGGCGGTGGCCATGATGGTGAGCGAGCCTCCGCCGCGGGTGTTCCGGGCGGCGGCGAACAGGCGGCGCGGCACTTCAAGCGCGCCGATGGTGATGCCGCCGGAGCCGGTGCCGCGGCCGCGGCTGTTCATGCTCATGCCGGCGTTGTAGGCGCGGGCGAGGCGGGTGATGGAATC
>JBEDKU010000312.1:0-2624 GCA_041172045.1 Verrucomicrobiota bacterium
CCCGAGCCATTTCTTGATCATCACGGCTTGTTGGTCGGACTTCGCGGAGAATGGCAGGGGACTCGTGATGAACTCGCCGAAGTATTGCGGGGATTTCTCAATGGACCTGTCCACATCTGCCCTGGTGGTTCGGAAAGCGTCTCACGTCTAGGTCTAATTACCGGCGGTGCGGGCAGCGAAGTCGCCAAAGTGGCAGCTGCCGACCTGGATTCGTTCATCACGGGAGAAGGTCCCCACTGGAGTTTTCCCCTCGCTGAGGAATTGGGGCTGAATGTTTTCTACGGTGGGCACTACGCCACCGAAACCTTCGGGGTCAGTGCGATCAGTGAAGCCGCCTCCAAATTATTCGATATTCCATGGCGGTTTATCGATCATCCGACCGGATTGTAATTCAGTGCTTTGGCCTCAAATTATTCATCAATTCTTCCAAATTTCCCCACGAGCCGCCGCCGCCGCCCCAGTCGAAGCAGTCGATGGCGAAATCCAGCAAAATCCACGGACTTTCAAAGGAGGTCGATTTGGAGAACATAGTGCGGCGAATAAAATGAATATAAGATGCTAGTTTTGAGTTGGTTGAATGTCCTGTCGCGGCTTCCTTTTTATTTCGAAATCACGCAAAAAAAGTCTTGCAAGAGTGCTCTAAAGTGGGTTTTACTTTGCCGGGAAATGCGGGCATAGCTTAGTGGTAAAGCGCTATCCTTCCAAGTTAGACATGCGGGTTCGATTCCCGCTGCCCGCTCCACTTGACCACCAATCTCCTCCATTAATCCATTTCAAAAATGAAAAAACAAACTGGCTTCATTTTGCTCAATGCTGCGTTCGGGCTGCTTGCCGCCAACGCATCCGTTGATTGCATCGCGCTTTCGCTATCCGTAAAGAATGCGGCGGCGGCCGAGCAGTCGAAGGTCTTGGAGATCGTCGCAAATGAGGTTTCCGCGGCCCCAGGCTGCGCCTGTGAAATCGTCAAGGCCGCAATCGAAGGTTCCTCCGCCAACTCCAAGGCGGTTGCAGCAATCGTAGAATCCGCTTCAATTGCTGCACCCGAGCAGATGCGCTTGATTTCCCAGTGCGCGGTTGCAGTAGCTCCCGATGCACTTGGCGATGTCCAAGTCGTCATCGCCAAGTTGGATCCGAACCTCGGAGAGGCTGGACAAGGATCCAAGAGTTCTAAGGATGCAAAAGCTCCGGCAGGAGAAGTAGCCGCAATGCCAAATCCATTGGACTTTCCTGGGCAGGGTCCAGTTGGCCCATCCCCTGGTGGTCCTGGTGGCATGGCATTGTTCCCAGTGGTGCCTCCGATTGTTGTCACGCCGCCTGATGTCACCCGGGTGAATCCAGGCCGAGGAAACGGAAACGGAAACGGAAACGGAAACGGAAACGGAAACGGAAACGGAAACGGCAGATAAAAATCTCTATTGGCCAATCGTTCTTGTCTATTTACAAGCATTGTTCAAGTCGAATCACCCACACACCCAAACATGAAAAGTAAATTCTCCGCAGGAGTGTTCTGCATTCTCTCCGCGGTTACCGCGACAGCCCAAAGTCTCTACTACGTAGGCACCGAAGCTCAAGAATCCCTGCCCCTCAAGTGGGTTGTGGGAGCCAGTGCTTTCTACGATGACAATGTTAATGCGGGAAACTTTGGTCCAGAGGAGGGTTCATTTGGACTCAATCCTTATGTCGGGCTTTCTTTCGTAAATATTACGCCTCAGACGACTTGGGATGTGTATGCGCGCTTGGGCCTCATCTACTATTTCGATGCGCCTCCCGGGGTGGATGATATCAACAGCCAATCACGTCTTGGTGTGAACCTTACCCACCGCTTTGACGAGCGCTTGCGTTTCTCCAGTCGCAATTTCGTTTCATATGAGCTGAATCCGGACTACTCCTACGGTTACGCTTCATCGGCCCAGTCTGGAGAATATTTCTACTGGCAGTCAGATAATTCCCTAGGTTATCGCTGGACCGAGCGTCTTGGAACCTACACCGGGATCAAGCTGACTGGAACCTCTTATCCGGACAGTGACAATGAAGACAATGATCGGCTGGGCTGGGAAGCTTACAACCAGTTCCGTTATCAAATGGGTCCCCAAACCGTTCTGACCTTGGATTATCGTTATGGCCAAACCGAATCCGGTGGCATTGGGTCCGACTACACGGATCAATATCTTCTCCTCGGTGCCGAGCACCGCTTTAGTCCCAATACGATCGGTATTGTTCGCGCAGGTGTTCAGTTGCATGATGTGACTGATGGTGAGAATTACACCAGTCCTTATTTGGAGTTCGCCATGAACTCACAAGTCAATCAGCAGTTGAGCGTTCGTGCTTACGCCCGTTATGGAATGGAAGGGTATGACACTGTTCAGTATGATTCGGTCGCCGGATTGGTTGAGTACGGGGATACGACATCACTAAGACTTGGAGTTTCCTCAGAGTATGTGATCTCACCGATGTTCTCAGTCTTTGGTGGAGTCGACTACCTGCCGACATGGTATGAAGGAGGCGAATCCCTCCAGACGCCACCGTTCGTTGGGGCGATCTCCGATTTGAATTCGGACATCTTCAATGCGAACCTCGGTCTATCCGTCAGATTCAATGATCTGCTCACTGGCACGGTGAGTTAC
>JBEDKU010000313.1:0-2804 GCA_041172045.1 Verrucomicrobiota bacterium
GACATGGAGAGCTCGAAACTTTCATCACAAGCCGTCGAAAGAGTCCGTTTGCTCAAGACCCGTCGAAATTTTCGATCGAGCCCAACCGTGAAGCTTCAATCGATCGGCATCTTTCGCAAGATATTTTTGACGGCAATCGGTAGTGCCAGGATGCCTCTATCAACCGGATGGTTAGGCCTGGTTCCGCCGGTCGGGCGCAAGCCGTTTCAGGGCTCCCATTTCCGAGAAGTCCTTAGCGGACCTTCAACGTTGCGCGTCGAAACGAGCCAAGCGTTCGATCGCCTGTTTGAGCAACGCCGCGTCCCATTGGCCGGGCGCGGTGGCGGTGGTGCCGAGATAGCCGTAATTCAAAACGCTGCCGCATTGCGCGCAGAGCAACCGGGAAACGGGGGCGAGCGGACCCATGCCCATGGTGGCGACGGGGATGCCGTGATCCGCCAGTTGAAACTCGGCGAGACGCGCCAGATCGGCCGGCGTCGCGAGCCGGGCGGCGGCCTTGAAGACGGCTGCCCCGGCGGCTTTCGCCTGTTCCGCGGCGCGTTCCAAATCCGCCGTCGGCGGCAGTCTGCCGAAGTCATGATACGAGGCGATCCAGGGGATCCGACGGGCGGCGAGTTCGGCGAGGATTTCCGCCATTTCCCGAATGCTGGCGACCTCCACGTCGACGCAGGCCGCTTGATCCAGCACGCCCCGCAAAGAGTCCATCCGGCTCGCCGGGGATAACGACCGCGCCCCGCCCTCGTCCTCACGCCGGGCGGTGAACAACAGCGGGATTTCCAGCAAGTGGTCCCATGGCGGAGAGTCGATGGCGAAATCGTCCGGACTGAGCAAATCCAGCCGGATTTCCGCCAAATCACAGGATTCCCGGACCCTCGCGGCTGAAGCGGATTGCAAATCCAGCAGGCTGCCGAAGCTCCCGACCACTCTCGGGTGCCGGTCTCCAGGTGAAAATTCCGCAAGCGCCATGGCGAAGTGATGCCCGGCAAACGGCGGCGCGTCAACCGCTTGTGACCGGTGCCAGGCCCAAATGTATTTACCACCGACGAAATTTTCGCCCAAAATCGTGATTTTCTCTGGTCAACCCGAAACCCAACTCCCTAGGGTCTTTCTAAACCCACACCGCATGAACGCTCCGCACCGTAAAACGCTCTCTCTCACTCTTTCCGCAATCATCGCAGCGGTCTCATTCAGCAGTGCTTTTGGCCAGGCGGTAAAGGTCACCGGCGATAATCCGGAGTTCGACGATATTCCGTCACCTCAGTTTGCCGGCGTCAAAAACAAGAGCTTCAAGCCCCTCAACTGGCTTGAGATCGAAGCCAAACTGAACGTTCAGATGAGCCCGGAACCGGTGTCCAAAACCTGCGACAAGCTCACCATCAAGTGGTATGTCGCGGTGAAAAATCCGGAGAAGTCGGGCACCTTCCTGCTTTTCAGCAAAGACATCGAGCACGTGAATGTGCCGCTGGGTCAGGACATCTACGGCTCGGTTTTTCTTTCCCCCGCATCGCTGCGGCGCATCACCGGTTCGGACAACGGCGGCAAGGGGGCGGTGGAATACGTCGGCTACGAAGTTCTCATCAATGGCGAAAAAGTGGCCCAAGGCACCAACAAGGGCAAGCCCGGCTGGTGGAATGCGGGTGGGGAAAAGATCTCCCGCAGCGAGGCGGTGCCGCTTCTCAACAAGTCCGAGACGCCTTTCCGCGACATGTGGTGGGACCGCTATCCGGAAATCTCCGTGGAACGTCGCTGAACGGGTCGCTTTCCGCCCCTTCACGCAATTTGTTTTTTCTCATATCTCAACTGAATCATGGCTGACAATCAGACCACCGTCGCACTCAATATCGGATCCCAACGCATCGGCATGGCTGTTTTCGAGGTTTCGAAAAACGGCAGCTTGATTCTCACCGCCTACGATTCGGAATCCATCGTTGCCGATCCCGCGCTCGACGCCTCCAAGATCTCCCAGACCCGGGTCGCCATCGCGGATCTCGCCCAGCGCCTCAAGGTCGGCAAGACCAAGGCCCGCTACGCGATCTCCGGGCAGTCGGTGTTCACGCGCTTCGTCAAGCTCCCGCCGCTCCAGGACGACAACATCGAGCAGCTCGTCACTTTCGAGGCCCAGCAACACGTGCCGTTCCCGCTGGCGGAAGTCGTCTGGGACTACGAGATGATCGAAGGCTCCACCGAAAAGGAAGTCGTCATCGTCGCCATCAAGGCGGACGCGCTCGATGAAATCAACTCCGCCGTCAACGACAGCGGCCTTGGCACCTCGGAGGTCGATGTCGCGCCGATGGCCATTTACAACGCCTTCCGCGCCACCTACGGCAATCCGGAAGAGCCGATCCTCCTCATCGACATCGGCGCCAAGACCAGCAATCTGCTCTACATCGAAGGCCGTCGCTTCTTCACCCGCAGCATCGCCATCGGCGGTGGCGCGGTGACCGCCGCGATCGCCAAGGAATACGGCATTTCGTTCATCGATGCGGAACACCAGAAGGTCGTCAACGGCCTGGTCGCCCTCGGCGGTGGCCACACCGAGCAGTTGGATGAAGCGGTGGCGGCTCTCGCCATGGTCATCCGCAACGCGCTGACCCGCCTTCCGGCGGAAATCGCCCGCACCACCAACTACTACCGCAGCCAGCACGGCGGCAGCGCCCCTCGCCGGGTGCTTCTCGCGGGTGGCGGAGCCAATCTTCCCTACACCCTCGAGTTTTTCCAAGAGAAACTCAATCTGCCCGTCGAGTACTTCAATCCGGTGCGGAATGTCACCATCGGCAAGGGCGTCGATTCCGCCGTCGTCCAGC
>JBEDKU010000314.1:0-4070 GCA_041172045.1 Verrucomicrobiota bacterium
TTGAAACAGCAGGATGCGTTGGGCTCCTTCAAGCTGGTGGACTATAAGTAATTGGTGCTGGGAAAAAAGTAAAGCGACTCGAAGAGCGCCGTCGCGCTGCTGGACCAGGCGAACTCGTGGCTGCAGGCGGGCGATCAGGAAAAAGCCAGCCAGGCTTTCAGCAACGCCGCGCGCAGCAACCAGCTTGACGCGGCATCCGGCGAGGATGCCCGCGTCCAGCTCCGGCAGCTCAAGACCCAGCAGGCGGTATTAGGTCTCAACACCCGTCGCCAGAAGCTCGCGATCGACAACCGCAGCGCCGCCCCGCAGGCGGCGAACACCCAGCTCGACCGCGCTGCCGAGGCGAATCCCGTGTTGCGCGGCGGCTACAACTACGACCCCAAACAGTTCGACCGATTCCTCGAAGGCAACACCGCCGATGAAAACGCCGCGCTCAAGGAAATCGCCAACCGCATCGTCACCCAACAGCTCGCTGCCGAACCCGCGCCCGTCGCGCTCGACGTCACCCTGCCGGAACGCGGCACCGTGCTCACCTTCGGCCGCAGCGTGCAGGTGGACGGCCAGCGGCCGATGGCGATCACGCTGGATTTGAAGCGGTCAGGAAGCGGGTTCGCCTGGCTGGCGGTGATGCTGTGCCTGCTGCTAGGAGTCATGGGAGGGATGAAGTTGAGGAAAGCGTGAAAGTTGCAGCCCGCCGCGATCGAAATCGCGGCGAAGGTTCAGCGACCGGATGTCGGGGGATCCCGCCGCGTATTCAAGCCCATGGAACATTGCGTGGCGGGACGCTTGATGAGCCGGGTGGAAGCGGATATCGCTCTCGCATGGTCGTCGCTTTTCACAAACCCTACGGCGTTCTCTGCCAGTTCACTCCGGATCAGCCGGGACAGCGGACGCTCGCGGACTTCGGCTTTCCGGCGGGTGTCTATCCGGTGGGGCGGCTGGACATGGACTCCGAGGGTTTGCTGCTGTTGAGCGACGAACCCGGATTCAACAACCGCTTGTTGGACCCCAAGACGGCGCATCCCAGGACTTATCTCGCGCAGGTCGAGGGGATACCGACTGCGGAGGCCGTGGCGAAACTCAAACGGGGTGGAATCGTCATCCAAGGCCACCGGACCTTGCCGTGCGCCGCGCGGTTGTGGGAGGGCGAGCCGGAAGTCGGGCCGCGCGAGCCACCGGTGCGGTTCCGGCAGGCGATTCCGACCGCGTGGCTGGAGCTGATGCTGATCGAAGGCAAGAACCGGCAGGTGCGGCGGATGACCGCGGCGGTGGGTTTTCCGACGTTGCGGCTCGTCCGGGTGGCGATCGGCAGGCTCGACGGCGCGTTTCTCCCGCAAGGCGCCTGGAGGCAGCTGGATGCCGATGAAATCGGGAAAATCTGGCGGAAGTAGCGGGGGAGGAGGCCCTCTCCACTGCCCCGGTTTCCTTGGGGGGCAACCGGGGCAGCTACACACATACTATGCTGGGGGGGCCTTGTGTTTCGGGTCTCAGAATCCCGGAAGCGGCTAAGAAAGTGATGGGCGTAGAAAAGCACAAAAAACGGCCGCTGGCAACCTACGCGAACGCGGAACTCACCAACGCGAGTGGTCGGGCGGCAGGTGTTCCTCGAGGACCTCCAGGTCGCAACGCATGTAAAGCTCGCCAATGGGCGGGATGGTATCGGGGCCCGAGGTGTCGCCGTAGCTGTAGTTTCCGCCAGCGGCGCATGACGGCGCGCTTTCCACAAAGCGGCCGATGCCGATGACCTTGTTTTTCAGGTCGGGCACGCTGACGCCCTCCGCAAAGCCGTAAAGATTCGCGTAGCCGCGCACTCCCTTCTGCACGTTCTGCAAGTTGATGATGCACAGCGCGCGGTCCGAGCCGCGTTTCCAACCTCTCGCGCCGATGAAGAGGATGGTGATGAGTGACAGCAGAACCAGGATCACCACCGTCAGTTCCAGCAGCGTCATCCCTCGGGGCGCCCGCAAGTTCGCGCGGCGGGAGGAATTGGACGGGCTTTCAACGGATGGGTGCATGAGTTCTGTGTGCTGTGATTGTCAATGAGCCTGCATGATCCGTCCCTTTTAAACGGACTTTCAAAAAGCGGATCCCGGAATCGGCCGTATTCCGGGATGTTTGGCCTCTGCTCCCTACTATCGTAGTTGAGAAGTGCCCGTTTCCAAAATATTTTTCCGATGTTGGGAATAAAGTTCCTGTAACTCACTGACGGTGGGGGTGGATTTCCCTAGCCGCTCGAAGGCGGTCTTGTTGAGGAAATCCCGCCCTCGGTTGCCGGCGGCGAACAAGTCGATCTCGACGAGGAGCCGTGGTCCTTGCGGGGTTTGCACGACTGGGTAGAGCGGGTAGTTGGATTTCTCCCCCTGGTCGATTTTTACGCCGACGGCGGTCCAGGTTTTCCCTTGATAGATCCCGGTGATCGCGGGTTTTTCCTGGTCGCGGCGTGAGTCGGTCATTTCGTAACCCAGATTCTGGAGCACGGTGGCGGGGCTCCGAGGATCACCGAGGCGGGCGACGAGGCCCAGCGCTTTCTTTAAATCGCCGGCTCGGGTGGCACCGAGCCACGCGGTGACGGCCCGCTCAGCCTCGTCCCGGGAGGGGGCCGGTAGCGGGCCGATCTCCGTGAGTACGGGGCTGTCGGCCAGGAGCAGGTCCTGCCATTGGTCCTGCCAAACCTGCGTCTCGGAATCCACCCAGCCTTGGAGTTTTTCCCGGAACTTCAAGCTGGGTTCGGGCGACCACAGCCAGCCATGAGGGGAATTTTCGAAATAAAGGGCGCGGGGTTCAAACCGGTCGGGATCGCGGGCGGAGAAAAATTGAAACAGGCCGACCGCCGCGGATTCCTCCGCTTTGAATGCGAGTGGCATGGCGTGTCGAGCGGCTGCGGGATCCTGGACGGACCAGCCGGTTTTGGCGGCTTGGATGCAGGCGCGGCGGGCGACTTCGGGAATCCCGTCGATTTTGGAAATCGCGAGAAGCGAGGGGAAACTGCCGCCGGCGAGGGCGGCGATCAGCGCTTGGTGCGCGTTTTCGGGAGTGGCTTGGGGCTTGGGCGGATGCGCTTCGAGCCATTTTTCAGGAAACGCGTCGCGGAGTTCCGCGTCGAAATCCTCTTCCGGCTCGTCTTCGGCATCTTTGGTCGCGTGGAGGAAAGAGTCCGGCGGGTCGATCTGCCAGAGGTTGTCGTCGGATTTCGCGAGTTCGAGGTGGATGACTTCGATGCGTGGCGGAGTGGATTCGACCCCGTTGCCCGCCGGGTCGAGGCAGGCGATGGAAATAAGGCCGCTGGCATCATCCGCTTTGAGAGCGACGACCACGCGGGCGACGTCCGGTGAGGTCAGCAACCGCCACGGGCGCGGCGCGGTGGACCCGGCGGCAACCACGCGCTCGGCGGTTTTCAGGCGGGCGGGCCAGTCGTCGGGCAGGATGGCGGCGAGCCCACCGAGGCAACCCAGCAGCGACGGCAGGTCTCTTTTGCCACAAGCGGCAAGGAAGCGGTCCGAGAATTGTCGCGCGTCCATTTTGCGGACCTCGCCCGCCGGGAGGGTCGTTTCGATTTTCGCGCGCATCCGGCCGGCGGATTGTTCGCGGAGTTGCTCCAAATCGGCGACTTGTTGGCGCAGCATCCAGTTTTCGAGGAGCTCGAGGCGCTTGCGGAGTTCGATGGCGTATCCGGTGCCGGAGTTTTCGAAGGACGCGGGCACGGGGGCGGCGGTCCATTCGGCACCGCGTTTGACGAGGGCCACGGGGAAAATCTGCAGGCGGGACGGGTCGAATCCGCCGACTTTCCGGACGAGCACGGCGGCGAAGTTGTCGTCGAGTTTGACCGCGCCGACTTCCAGCGGATCGCTGCCGAGGTCGCGGGCCATGCGTTCGAGGTGCCGCGCGATGCGTTGTTTTTTGCCGGCGGCGGTCTGGGCGGAGAGCGCGGTGTCGCCGCCGGGTTCGAGATCGAGTTTCCTTAGGCGGACTTTTTCGAGGAAATCGAGGGCGACCCTGCCGGGATCACTCGGCGCGGCGTGCGTGGCGATGGCCAGGGCAAGCAGGATGGAGGAGACTTTCACTGCCGGAAT
>JBEDKU010000315.1:0-4628 GCA_041172045.1 Verrucomicrobiota bacterium
CGTGCCCCCCCTCCGACTCTCATACCTTCCCTTCACTTACGCATGTTCGAACAAGCCTTCAAAAACATCGATGACGTCCTTCACAAGGACGCCGGATGCTCCAGCGAGCTGGACTACACCGAGCAGAGCTCCTGGCTGCTGTTCCTGAAATACCTTGATGCCCTGGAGCACGACAAGGCCACCGAGGCCCGGCTGGAGGGCCGGAAATACACCCACATCATCGACAAGCCCTACCGCTGGGAAAGCTGGGCCGCGCCCAAGGACAAGTCCGGCAAGCTCGATCACAACCACGCCCTCACCGGCGACGACCTGCTCGATTTCGTCAACCGCCAGCTCTTTCCCTACCTCCAGG
The DNA here is from genome assembly GCA_041172045.1 of Verrucomicrobiota bacterium. GTDB lineage: Bacteria > Verrucomicrobiota > Verrucomicrobiia > Verrucomicrobiales > Akkermansiaceae > Luteolibacter. The sequence continues at coordinate 353 of JBEDKU010000315.1, forward strand.
GCTTCAAGGCCAAGGCCAGCGGACCGAACACCATCGAATACAAGATCGGCGAAATCTTCTCCGAGATCAAAAACCGCATCCAGTCCGGCTACAACCTGCGCGACATCATCGAGCCCATCGACGAACTCCGTTTCCTCTCCCAGACGGAGAAACACGAGCTCTCCCACCTCTACGAGGCCAAGATCAAGAACATGGGCAATGCCGGGCGCAACGGCGGCGAGTATTACACCCCGCGCCCGCTCATCCGCGCCATCATCAAGGTGGTGGATCCCAGGATCGGCGAGACGATCTACGACGGCGCGGTCGGCTCCGGCGGGTTCCTTTGCGAGGCTTTTGATTACCTCAAGTCCGGTAAAAAGCTGACCACTAAGGACCTCACCACCCTCCAGACCCGCACGTTTTACGGAAAGGAAAAGAAGTCCCTCGCCTACGTCATCGCGATCATGAACATGATCCTGCACGGCATCGAGGCTCCTAACATCATCCATACCAATACCCTCACCGAGAACCTCGCCGACGTGCAGGCGAAGGACCAGTATGACGTCATTCTCGCCAATCCGCCCTTCGGCGGCAAGGAGCGGCCGGAAGTGCAGCAGAACTTCCACATCCGCACCGGCGAGACCGCCTTCCTCTTCCTCCAGCACTTCATCCGCCTGCTCAAGGCCGGGGGCCGCGCCGGCATTGTCATCAAGAACACTTTCCTTTCCAATACCGACAACGCCTCCGTCAGCCTGCGGAAACTGTTATTGCAGAACTGCAATCTCCACACCGTGCTCGATTGCCCCGGCGGCACCTTCCAGGGCGCGGGCGTGAAAACCGTGGTGCTGTTTTTCGAAAAAGGCGCGCCCACCCGGAAAGTCTGGTTCTACCAGCTCGATCCCGGCCGCAACATGGGGAAAACCAACCCGCTCAACGATGCCGACCTCGCTGACTTCATTGATCGGCAGAAGACCTTTGCGGACTCGCCGAAGAGCTGGAGCGTGGACGTGAAGGACATCGATCCGAAGACCTGCGATCTCTCCGTGAAAAACCCGGACGGCGGCGAGGAAATCGCCCACCGCAGCCCGGCGGACATCATGAAGGAAATCGCCGCGCTGGATAAAGAAAGCGCGGAGGTTCTGAAATCCATCAAGGCGCTGTTATGAAGAAGGGGTGGGTTACTAAAAAGCTTGTTGACGTTGCGACCCTTCAAAGGGGCTTCGATCTACCAACCCAAGACCGATTAAGCGGTGATGTTCCGTTGGTGACTTCTAGTGGAATTAGCGAGATGGTTAGGAACAGCGCAGTTCGTGGCCCGGGCGTTGCAACCGGCCGCAGCGGAAGCATCGGTAATGTTTTCTACATTGAGGAAGATTTCTGGCCATTAAACACGGCTCTTTATGTGAAAGACTTCCACGGGAATAATCCGCGATTCGTTTTTCATCTGCTAAAGGACTTCGATCTGAAGCGGTTCGCAACTGGCACAGGCGTTCCAACACTGAATCGCAACTTTGTTCACGATGAACTCGTGAACGTCCCCCCACTCGCCGAACAGCAGCGGATCGTCGGCCTGCTCGATGAAGCGTTTGAGGGCATCGCCACCGCCAGAGCCACCGCCGAAAAGAACCTCCAAAACGCCCGCGCCCTCTTCGAAAGCCACCTCCAATCCGTCTTCTCCCAGCGCGGCAAGGGCTGGGTGGAGAAGAAGCTCAGCGAAGTCTGCGAGATCACATCAAAACTCGTGGATCCTCGCAAAAAAGAGTTTCTCGATCTCACCCATGTTGGCGCTGGCAATATCGAGTCTCAAACTGGCGCTTTTGTGGATCTCATGACGGCACGAGAAGAAGGTTTGATTTCCGGTAAGTTTCTCTTCGATCCGTCGATGGTTCTCTACAGCAAGATCCGTCCCTATCTCATGAAGGCTGCCCGCCCTGACTTCAGCGGACTGTGCAGCGCGGACATGTATCCGCTAGCGCCATTTCCAACGGAAATCACGCGTGACTACCTTTTCCACTTGTTGATGAGCAAAGGTTTCACGGACTATGCGATTCAAGGTTCCGCCCGCGCGGGAATGCCAAAAGTGAACCGGGAGCATCTGTTTGAGTTCAAGGTCTGGCTGCCTCCAGTGACGCTGCAAAAGGACTTGGCTGAAAAGCTCGACGCCCTCCATGAAGAAACCCAACGCCTCGCCAGCCTCTACACCCGCAAGCTCGCCGCGCTGGAGGCGTTGAAGAAGTCGCTGCTGCACCGGGCGTTCAGCGGGGAGTTGTGAGATTTCCTGATTTCCTCCACGCCGCCACTCCACTACACTCCCGCCCATGAGTCCGCCCGACATCCGCTGGATCCAGCGCTTCGACAACTTCAAGCGGGCCTTCGCGCGTTTGAGCGAGGCGTCCGAGCTGGCGGAGCAAAGGGATCTCTCGGATCTGGAGCGGCAGGGACTGATTCAGGCCTTCGAGTTCACTCATGAGCTGGCGTGGAACACCCTCAAGGATTTCCTCACCGCCCGTGGAGCGTCCGAGAAGCTCTACGGATCGCGGGACGCCACCCGCGCGGCCTTCGCTGCGGAGTTGATCGAGGACGGCGACGCATGGATGGAGATGATCAAAAGCCGCAACGAGTCCTCCCACACCTACAACGACGACGTGGCCGGGAAGATCATGGAGGCGGTGCAAACGCTCTATGTGCCGGCGTTCGAGGCATTTCAGCGCCGGTTTCTGGAGCTGGAGAAGGAGGAGTCCGCATGAACCACGGACTTTCCGAGCCAGCGGTGGAACGTATCCGGGGAGTGCTGGCGCATTTTCCGGAAGTGGAAAAAGCGGTGCTCTACGGCTCGCGTGCCAAGGGAACCCATCGCCCCGGCTCGGACATCGACCTTGCGCTCTACGGCAGTGGCTTGGGGCAAGCGCAACTGGCGCGGATCGACGAGGAGCTGGACGACCTGCTGCTGCCCTACCAGATGGATCTCTCGCTTTTCGCGAGTCTGACGCACCCCGCGCTGCTCGACCACATCCGGCGCGTGGGTGTGGTCTTGTATGAACGATCCCCCGCGATGCACGCGGCCCACCCCTCATGAACGAAGCCGAGACCCGAGCTGATCACATCGATCCCGCGCTAACCGCCGCCGGCTGGGGAGTCGTCGAAGGCAGCCGCATCCGCCGCGAGCATCCGATCACGCTCGGCCGCATCGAAGGCCACGGGAAACGCGGCAAGGCGCTCTCAGCGGACTACGTGCTGGAATACCGGAACACCAAACTCGCGGTGGTGGAGGCGAAGGCCTGGGACGTGGCACTCACGGAAGGCGTGGCGCAAGCGAAGAACTATGCGGGCAAGCTTTCGATCCGATTCACCTACGCCACAAACGGACAAGGCATCTACGGCATCGACATGGACACCGGCAAGGAGGGCGAGATTTCCGCCTATCCGACACCGGACGAGCTGTGGGCGAAGACTTTTGCCAAGGCGAACGTGTGGCGGGATCGCTTCGCCGCCGTGCCCTTCGAGGATCGAGGTGGTTATTTCCAGCCGCGCTACTATCAGGACGTGGCGATCACCCGCGTGATGGAAGCCATCGCGGAGGACCAGCAGCGCATCCTGCTCACGCTGGCCACCGGCACGGGTAAGACGTTCATCGCGTTCCAGATCGCCTGGAAGCTTTTCCACAGCCGCTGGAACCTGAGCCGCGAGGCGACGCGGCGTCCGCGCGTGTTGTTTCTGGCGGATCGGAACATTCTGGCGAATCAGGCCTTCACCGCGTTCTCAGCATTTCCCGAGGATGCGCTGGTCCGCATCGATCCGGGTGACATCCGCAAGAAGGGCAAGGTGCCGAAGAACGGCAGCCTGTTTTTCACCATTTTCCAGACCTTCATGTCCGGTGCCGGTGAGACGCCTTACTTCGGCGAGTATCCGCCGGACTTCTTCGACTTCATCGTCATCGACGAGTGCCATCGTGGCGGCGCAAACGATGAAGGCAATTGGCGCGGCATCCTGGAATATTTCTCGCCCGCCGTGCAGCTCGGCCTAACGGCGACGCCGAAGCGCAAGGACAACGTGGACACCTACGCCTACTTCGGCGAGCCGGTATACATCTACTCGCTCAAGGATGGCATCAACGACGGCTTCCTCACGCCGTTCAAGGTGAAGCAAATCCAGACGACCATCGATTACTACACCTACACCTCGGACGACACGGTGGTGGAGGGCGAGATCGAGGTCGGCAAGGTTTACGAGGAAGCGGACTTCAACAAGAATATCCAGATCCGCGAGCGCGAGAAGAGGCGGGTGGAGATCTTCATGA
>JBEDKU010000316.1:0-4529 GCA_041172045.1 Verrucomicrobiota bacterium
TCGAAGGGGTGAGCGACCGCGGCGGCTATGCGCCGATGATTCTACCGGTGTCCGTGCGCATCCTCGGGGAGGGTGCGCAGCCGGAGCCCCGTCCGCTGGATCCGGCGCGTTTTTTCAGCGGGGCCGATGATTGCCAGCGGATCGAGGTGAGGGGCGTCGTGCAGGGATTTTATCATTGGGCAAATAGCGTGACGTTGGTGATGGATGCGAATCCCGGCCGCTTCACCGCCCAGGTTGCCAAGCGAATGATCGATGATCCGGCGGCACTGGTGGACGGGGAAATCCTGCTGCGCGGGGTGGCCGCCACCCGCTTCAACACCCGCGGCGAGGCGACCGGCAGCCGGGTGATCGCCAGCGTGGCGGGTGATCTGGTGGTGATGAAACCGCCGCCGTCACCCGATGCGGTGCCGCGGGTGACGCTCGACTATCTCCTTCCCTTCCGGCCCGAGCCGATCGGTCCGCACCGGGTGCGGGTGGAGGGCACCGTGACTTTTTCGCTGGCGGGCAAGTTTTTTTACCTGCAGGACGGGGACTGCGTCGTTCGGGTGGAGACCAGTTCCGAGGTGGTCTTGAACCCGGGAGATCAGGTGGAGGCCGCGGGATTTATTGCGATGTCCCGTTCCATTGGGACGCTGGCGGACGCCACGGTGCGCCGGACGGGAGCGGCTTCGATTCCACGCCCCGTGGCCATCAGTCCGGAGGAGATTCTCAGTATCAATCAGGTGTCGATGAAGACCGGGCAGGTGGCGCGACCGCATGATTATGACGGCCATCTGGTCCGTTGCCGCGCCCGATTGCTTGCCGTGCAGTCCGATCCCTATGGCGGTGCGGTGAGCACCCTCACGCTGGAGCGGAACAATTCCCTGGGGCCTGGGACGCTGATTTTCCGGGCCCGTCTTCACGAGGTGGGGGCTACCGAGTTGGCCGCGCTGCGTCCGGGCAGTGAGTTGGAGGTGACGGGCCTGGTCCAATTGGAATATCAGGCGACCGAGTCACCGCTGCAGACGTCCCGAACGATCCCGCTGAACCTCGATTTGATCCTGCGTGGTCCGGCCGACGTGCGGGTCATCCGCGCGCCCTCGTGGTGGACGGCCACGCATTTCACGGCGGTGCTTGCCGCCGTGGTGCTGGCCCTGGGCGGCGCGCTGGTGTGGAACTTGCAGTTGAAACGTCAGGTGCGGAAAAAATCCCGGCTGCTCACCCGGGAGAAAAACGCCCGGCGGGATGCGGCGCTGGAATTCCGCACCACCATGCGCGAGCGCAACCGGCTTGCCGCGAACCTGCACGACACCTTGCCGCAGACGATGAGCGCGATCGGGCTCCAGCTCGACGCCTGCGAGTTCAACCTTCGCCGGCAGGGGATTGCTTCGTTGCCGCCCTTGGAAATGGTGCGGACGATGGTCGAATTCGCCGTGAAGGAGTTGCGCGGGGCGGTTTGGGAAATGCGCAGTTTTTCCCTGCGTGGGCGAAGCTTTTCGGAAGCGCTCCGGGAGGTGGTGGAGCGGGTCGGCATCGGGCACTCGGCGACGATCAACGTGCGCACGGACGGTCCGCTGGAAGGGATTCCGGAGTTCGTGTCGGGCAATTTGCTGTTGATCGTCCAGGAGGCGCTGCGGAATGCCCGGCAGCACGGCAATCCCCGGAACATCTCGGTGGAGATCAGCACCTCGGCACCCGGCGCGCCCATACGTCTCGTGATTTCCGACGACGGTTCGGGGTTCACTCCGGGCAGTCAGAATGGTCCGGAGCAAGGGCACTACGGCATCGTGGGCATGAGGGAGCGCGCCGAGCGCCTCGGCGGGTCGCTGCGGGTGGATAGTTCGCCCGGTCAAGGGACCCGGATCATGGCGGAAGTGAGCCAGCACGCGGATGACGACGATTTGGCAAATGAGAAAATTTTGCCGGATTCGCCAATATCAAAAGCGGTCGGCGGGTGACAGACTCAATGAATGTTTGCGAATCGTTTTATGAGTATTTCTTCATCGCTACTGCCTCCGATTCGAATTCTGTTGGTTGACGATCATCCGATGATGCGCGCGGGACTGGCGAGCGTGCTTGCCATGGATCCGAACTTCGCCGTGGTGATGCAGGCGAACGACGGCGGGGCGGCATTGGAAATCTGGCGGCAGCATCAGCCCGATGTGACCCTGCTCGACATCAGCATGGGCGGAATGGACGGTATCGAAACCTTGCGGCGCTTGATCCAGGATTTCCCGGCGGCACGGGTCTTGATGCTGACGACCTCCGAGGCTGGCGAGGACATCCGCCATGCGATGAGCGCGGGGGCCTGCGGCTACGTCACCAAGAACATCAACGCCGCTGATTTGGTCGATGCGATCCGCACGATCCATGCGGGAGGGAGGGTGCTGAGTGAATCGGTTGGTAAGAAGCTGGCCGAGGATGATGCCGACAGTCATCTCACGCCCCGGGAGATCGAGGTCCTCGAGTTGGTGCGGCAGGGGTTCACCAACGACGAGATCGGTCGCCTGCTAGGGGTTTCCGAGAGGACCGCCCGGGCCCACATCAGCAACATCAAGGAGAAGCTCCACGCCTCGGACCGCGCCGCCGCGGTGGCTCGTGGTTTTGAAAGCGGCATCCTCAAGGCTTGAACCCTCGATCGAACTAACGGAAATTTCATGCGTTACACACTCTTCCTCCTCGGCCTTCTGAGCGTTCAGGCCTCCGCCGTTCCGTCCGTCCCGGAAGGGCGCAGACTCAAGGACATCGTCGCTGAGAAATATCCTGAAGGCCGGGTGTGGATCGGCGCCACCATCGGCGGACAGGTCCGTGCCGCGGGCGGCGTGGAGGAGCAACTTCTTCGCCGGGAGTTCAGCTACACGACGCCTGAAAACGAGTTCAAACAGTCGCAAATCAATCCCCAGCCCGACACCTGGAACTGGACGGCCGCCGACCAGTGGCTGGACTACTGCGCGAAGCAGCAACTGACCCTGAGGATCCACGGTCCGATCGGTCCCCAAATTTCCAAGTGGCCGCGCGAAGACAACCGCACGCCCGAAGAGCTCGCCGCGCTGCTCGACAAGTTCATGAAGGAACTTTGCGAACGCTATCAGGCGCAGCCACAGGTCCGCTGGATGGATGTCGTCAACGAGACCGTGGATCCTAAGGGCGACTGGTTCGGGCCCAAACCCGGCTCCGGCGGTTGGGAAAACCCCTGGACCATCATCGGAGCGGATTCCGATCCCCATCAAACGCCGCTCTACATCAGCCGGGCATTCGCGATCGCCACCCGCCACGCCCCGAAGCTCAAGCTGATTTACAACCAGCACACGGCGCTGGAGCCGGCCGGCATGGAGAGGGTCAAACAAACCGTAGTCTATCTGCGCCAGAAGGGATTGCGCGTCGATGGCATCGGTTGGCAGGCCCATGTCAGATCCGGCTGGGAGAAAATTCCCGGCAATCTTGATTATCTATCCGCCCTGATCCGGTGGTGCCACCAGAACAAGCTGGAATTCCACGTCACCGAGATGAACGTGCACCTCGCCAAGCAACCGCAGGAGCTCGAAGCGTAGGCGGCCGCGGACACCTTCGCCGCCGTTGTCCGCGCCCTCCTCAAGCATCGTGAAACCGGAGTGGTCGCCTGGAACTGCTGGCGCATGACCGACTACACCATCAACGGCGGCCGGCTCGCCCTGCTTTTTGCCGCCGACGGCTCGCCCCAGCCCGCTTACTACGCGGTCCAGAAACTCCTCGAAAATCCACCGGAGCCGGTGAAGTAGGTCCTTTCGGATTGTGGATTTGCCGCTAACGACAATAGACGGATTTCGAGATCACGACTACAACCCGAAAGTTAGCTCAAAAAAACCGATGAAATCCATTCAAGTCGGCCTCGAAGTCGTGCGCGCTACAGCCTTAGCTCCTTGGAGATCGGCGGTCGGCCCTTGTTTTGCGCCGCTGCCGTGCATTGAAATTTCCCGATGAAACAGGACATCCATTTCCAAGGTAGCTGTCCTGAGTTTCCGCCCCTCCCACTGAGAATCTCCTGAAATCCATTTACTTCCGCCACTTTATCTAAATACCAACCCCTCAATCGAAAACCCTAATGAAAAACCGCCAACTCATCCTGCTCGGCTCCATCGCCATTTCCCTTTCCGCCCCCCACGCCCTCGCCGCCATCACTTGGGATGGCAGCGGCACCAACGACGCTTCCGGGAATTGGTCCTTGAACACCAACTGGGACACCGACGTCGTCCCCGGCACCTTGGACGCCGCCGTTTTGACCGACGTCACCACCGGCAGCCGCACGGTCAGTTTCGACACCGTGGCCCCCGGCACCGTGCTCCAAATCGATCTCAACCAAACCAGCGCCGCGACCAATCAACTGGAGTTTCTCAAAACCGCCACCGTCACCAACGCCATCACCCTGGGCGCGGCCGCCGGCACCGAGGAAATCCGCCTGACGCCACCCACCACCGCGGGAATCACGCTCAGCGCCCCCGGAGGCATCACCCTCAACAGCGGCGGCCTGCTCACCATGCAGGCGAACTTCGCCACCACCACCCAAAGAACCT
>JBEDKU010000317.1:0-4560 GCA_041172045.1 Verrucomicrobiota bacterium
GGGGGAGGGGGTTCCGAACAGCGCCCGATCTTCCGCGACCACTCCACTTTCCCGTCCTGATTCATATCCTCCTTGCGGGATGATCGCTATGGCATCGATGAACTCCATTTGAAGCTTTGCCGCTACTTTTGTCACGCGGCGGGAAAGGATTGTCGCCGTGGTCTTGCCGATGGGGTAGTCGAGCACGAAACCGTAAGCCCCTTCGCGGCCGCGTCCGGCGAGCAAGGCTTGGGTCAGCTTGCGATCATCCAGCAGGGTCTGGAGTTCCACCCGCTCCACGGCGAGCAGTTTCATGCGAATGTTGACGTAGAAGATGTGTGCGGCGTCCGGGTTGCCGTTGCGGAGATGCTTTGCGGCCAGCGCCGTTTTAACGGGCGTGTCGAACTCGGGCAATCTGCTGAGTTTGACCGCTTCCCATGGCGCTTGCCGCTCTTCCGGCTTGATGTCTGGAACTCGGTTCCCGTCTTTTTTGCGCGGTGCATACGGGCTTTCCGCCACCCGATCGCCACCGAGCAATCCGCCTTCACGGAACGAATAGTAAGATTCGCCGTTGGTGACAATGTGATCTATGACGGTCCAGCCGGCGATGTCGGCAATCTCGTTGAGGCGGCGGGTCACGTTCTCATCGGCGCGTGACGGGGTAGGATCTCCCGATGGGTGATTGTGCGAAAATACGATGCTGGTGTATTTCTTGCCGTGAACTTCCCTCAAACGGGCGAGCACGCCGAGAATATCCGCTGGATGCGCGGAGGATTCTGCCACCGATCCCACCGTGAGAATCTGCGAATGCACCGTCTTGAGGTTGCCATCCAGCACCATGACCTTGAGCGACTCGAAGTAGGGCGAACGGATCGGCAGCATGACGGCGTGAACCGCTGACGGGCTGTCGAGAATGGTGCCGTTGACGTTCCAGACAGGGATTTCCCGGTTGGTAAGCTGGGCCAGGATGGCGGAAGCCCTTCCGCGGCTGTTCACCTCGCGGGCGAGCGCTTCCCAGTTGCCTTGCAGTCCGGAAATCAGGTCCGCAGATACGGCATCACGACCGGTTCGAGCTTTAGCTCGGGCAACGGCGCGGGAACCAGCCAGCGCAATTTGTTCACCCGGCGACGGTGCCGCGGGTTGTTCTGGTGCGAAGAAATCACCTTGCGAATACGCGCTTCCATCGCCGGCCACTCGGTCGGGTCCAGACGGTGCCAGGGCTTGGGATACTCGCTCACTTTCGGTCTTGGCCGCGCTGGTTGGGGCGCCGCCGGATTCAAGATACTCCTGCACGGTGGTGGCGTCAACTGGCGAGGGCGAGCTGAAGAGCGCGGTGCCGCGGTCGGTCTCCTTGGTTTCAATCACGTCGAAGAGCTGGTCGAAGCGCTCGTTGATGGCCTCACGCTCGGCCCCTTCCGGGAACGGTTTGACGTTGAACATCCGATACTTGGCCAGGCGGTTATCGGAACCGTAGGACAGGAAATCCGAGGTGCCGCCGGTGTCCGCGATGCGGTCCTCGACGTAGGCGGAGAAGCCGCGGGCGAGCATCTCGTGCGGGACGTTCCAGTAATCCGAGGCGCTGCCCTGGTCGATGCGCTTGGCGTTCATCGAGAAGTCGGTGGGCACTTTCTTGACCTTGGTCTCGCTGGCGGCGGCGCTCTCCAGCATCTTGATGCGGTCGGCATAGCGGCTCATGTAGCCGCGGAGGTAGTCGAGGGTGCCGTTGCGCTCCTTGTCGAAGCCGCTGCGGTTGGTGATCTGCTTGTGAAGCTCTCCAAGCTTCTCAAGCGTGTCGCTGGTCCAGCGAACGGTGCCATACTTGGCCTTGCCGCCTTCGATAGTGCGCCAGTCGGTGGCGAGGTCCTGGCCGTTGACGAGGCGGTCCGCAATGGCGTCGAACATCTCGAGCTGCGCGGTGGTGGCGACCTTGCGGCGCTTTTCCCAGCGTGGGTCCGGCTCACGGGTGTAATCCTTGCGGATGGATGCCAGATGGTTTTCCAGATCCTTGCGGCTGGTGGCCACGAAGCGTTCGGCGTTGTTGGAATCCTCCACGTATTCGACCGCCTTGGTCATGATGGTGTCCATCAGGCGGACGAAAGCGTTCCGCACTTCTTCGCGCACTTTGGAATCCTTGCTGAAGCGGGTGGAAACCGCGTTTTCCTCAAAGGCACCGGGATTAAGCACCATGTCGCCGTCCTTGTTCTTCACGAGCTGGCTGCTGGCGCGGCCGTCCTGCCTGCCGAGGTAGTGGTCGAGCGCGTGGATCCACTCGTGGGCCAGGCTGCCGGCACCGCTCATCTTGGTGAGGTTGATGACCACGTAATCCGGCTCGTAGTGCGCCTTGGCTCCGCTGAGTCCCTGCCCGCGAGCTCCAAAGGCCAGTCCAAGCTCGCCGTTGAGGCTGATGCCCTTGGGCGGGATGCCGATGAGTTCCGCCAGATCGAGCAGGCCGTCGTAGGCATGGTTGAGCACCTCTTGGCGCTCCTTACCGTCGCCGGCCTGGCGCATCCACTTGCCGAACTCGACGCCGCGGAAGCCGAAGGCGTCTTGAAACATTTCCGAGGTGGCTGGACCCTGCCTGCGTTCCGGTCCTTTGCGCACGGCGTTGTCCGGTTTGACGATCAACTCCTCGCGCCACGAGGTCTTGGTTTCGATGATGTCGGCGGCGTGCTTGGCCATGAATTCCATGGCTTCCTTCTCGGTGTCGAAGGTCTGTTTGACGACCTGCACGCGCTTGCGGTCGGAGACGCTGCGCCAGATGGCGTAGGTGCTGTCTTCGCCTTTGCGCACCCGGTGGTTGCGGGAAACCTCGATCATCGGGATGAACGCTTCCGCTTCCTCGCGGGTGGCGAAGCTCTGGCGGGTGGCACGCTCGGGCTTGCCGAAGTAATCGGTCTTGCGCTTGTCGGTGATGATGAAGCGGCCCACGTCGCCGGTGGGCATTCCGCTGCTGCGCGAGAGATAGGATTCCAGCGGGCTTTGCGGATTCATCTCCGCCACCACCTCGCCGATCTCGTAGCGGTTGAACCAGCCGGGCTTGTCGTTGGTCTTCTTCGGGCGGGCAGCCTCGCCAGTCTTGACGGCCAGGTCCTTGCGGGCTCCGCCGATCTTCTCGCCGAAGTCGGTGATGCCGGCACGCTCCGCGGCTTTGGCCTCGGTCTTGGCTTGGATGATGGCGGCTTTCTCCTCACGCGGGAGAAGCTTGAACTCGGGAGAATAGGGTTCGATGGGAACCTGTGGCGCGGTGGCGCGGGTTGGCTGAACTGCCGAGGAATCCTCGGTAGTTAGCGTCTCGCTGAAATCAAAGCCGCGCTGCCGCTTCGTGTCGAAGCTGCCGGAGGTGCCGAAGTCGAAGCTGCCTTGGCCGCCGATGGAGGGGGAGGAAAAGAGCGCACCGATGAGGGGCTCCGGCTGGCCTTCGGTCATGCTCACTGCGTCATCGAGGGCTTCGCGGCGCGTTTTGAATTCCTGGTGGCCGGTGGGAAGCATGCGGGTCTTGCCGGGCAACCGCTGGATGTCGGCCAGCTCGTTCAAGCGGGCGTGAACGGCGCGGTATTCCTCGTCGGAAACGCCAACCATGCCGGTGCGGGTCTGCTTGAACAGCGCTTCGTATTCCTCTTCCTGCGCATCGGTCCACTCGGGGCGCGGGTAGCGTCTCCACCAGGTGGCACGCCATGGGCGGGCAGGATCGGAGGCGTTCTTGGTCACCACGTTGAATCCGGAGAAGTCTTCCGCGGGATTTCCCACCTCGAAGCTGATCGGCTTGTTCTCGGGGATGGTGGCAAGCCATGCGTCGATCTCGGCGTCGTTGGCCGCGTCCTTCGCCTGCTCTTCCTTGCCGATGCGGTCGTATTTCGCCTCGTAGGCCTCCTTGTCGAACTTGCGCAGCTCGCCGCGGTCGGGGCCCATGCGGTCGATGGTCCGGGTGAACGCGGTGTCGGGCAGTCTCCGCGGCATCTTGGCGGATCCGGTGGCTGGCTTGGCATCGAAGTCGAAACCGCCTTGATCGCGGCTACCCATGCTGCCTGAGAAGCCGAAGTCGAGCGAGCGCTGGTTGGAAGGGCTGGAGAAGAGCGAAGAAGCATTCCGCTTGATTTCGTCAATCTTCGCCTGCAACTTCTCCTCGAAGCCCGTATGCGGGGTGCTTCGGGGTTCTTGCGGGAACATCGACACCAACTGCCCTGCGGGCTTCACCGGCTTCCCGTTCTCTTCCGTGATCTTGATCTTGCTCTCGTCGAAGATCACATAGTTGTAAGTGCCTTGGGTAGCTTTTGCTCTGAGCCCTTCCAAATACCTTTCCGCCATGCCAAGGAGCATTTTCTTTTCTGGTGTCGGATCGGCCTCCATTTCGGCTCTTCTTGCGGCGACAGTTTTCTCGGATAATTCAATCTGCGCATCTGAGATTCTGCTGTTGCCGTCGAGGTAGCGGATGCCGGGGATGCCTGCGGCGAGGAGTTTTCCGCTGGCTTCCTTATCGAGACCGAATCGATTCACATCTTCATACGCATCAGGACGTTCACCATACTTGTCTTTGAACGCCTGACGTTGCACCTCTTCATATATCTTGTGTCCTTTCCGATC
>JBEDKU010000318.1:0-5741 GCA_041172045.1 Verrucomicrobiota bacterium
ACTTATCATCCCAGCACCCTGCTCCAGACGAATGCAGCCGGCACGACCAAGCGTCAACTCTGGGAGGACATGCTCGCGGTGATGGAGAAACTTGAAATGCCGATTTCCGACAAACAGCGCGGCTTTTTCCTGGCGAAACCCTGACGTCAGATCCCCTTTTCGCCGAAAATCCTGATCGCCTTGGGCACCCGTTTCCGGTGCAGCCCGAACTGCCGGACCGCGTGCCGTTGCAAATGGGCGGCGGCCTCCTCCACATCGTCGGTGAAGAAGATCAGGTCCGGATCGTCCGGGCTGATGGTCCCCTCCTCCGCCATGCGGTGGACGAAATCCATCAGCGGCTGCCAGTAATCCTTCCCCATCAGGATGATCGGGAAAATCTTCAGTTTCCCCGTCTGGATCAGCGTCATGGTCTCGAACATCTCATCCAAGGTTCCCGAGCCCCCGGGCATGATGATGAAGGCATACGAATACTTCACCAACACCACCTTGCGGGTGAAAAAATAGCGCATCGTCACCGAGCGCTGGACGTAGCGGTTGATCGCCTGCTCGAAGGGCAGCTCGATATTCACCCCCAGCGAGCGGCCGCCCGCCTCGAACGCACCTTGATTTCCCGCCTGCATGATGCCCGGACCGCCGCCGGTGACCACGGTGAAGCCGAGCCTCGCACAAGCTTCGCCCATTTTCCGCGCCATCTCATAATATTGAGTGCCCGGCTTCGTCCGCGCGGAGCCGAAAATCGTCACGCAAGGCCCGGCGAAATGCAGTGCCCGGAAGCCGACGAGCAAATCCTGAGCCACCCGGAACAACGTCGTTAGATCGCGCACCCGCGAGCTGGCTCCGGAGAGCAGCGTCCGGTCCGGCAGCTCGAGCTCGAAGATTTCCTGCTCGACGATTTCCTTCTCCGAGATCGACTCCTCGACCTGCGGCAGCTTCGGACATTCAGATGGGTTCACAGCCACCTTTTAACACCTGTTTGCGCCATCGGGTAAAACGAAAAAGCGCCCGCCCCACCGGGACGGACGCTCACGAGTGACTTCCAGGAAATATCAGGCGGCGAAGTTCGCGGCGACCACGTCCCAGTTCACCACGCTCCAGAAAGCAGCGATGTAGTCCGGGCGGCGGTTCTGATAGTGCAGGTAGTAGGCGTGCTCCCAGACGTCGAGGCCGAGGATCGGGGTGTTGCCGCAGCCGCCGAAGTCGGAGCCCATCACCGGGTTGTCCTGATTCGCGGACGAGCAGACGACGAGCGAGCCGTCGGCCTTTTTGCAGAGCCACGCCCAGCCGGAGCCGAAGCGGGTGACGCCGGCCTTGGCGAAGGCTTCCTTGAACGCGTCGAACGAGCCGAACGCCTTATCGATCGCCGCGGCGAGTTCGCCGGATGGAGCCTTCGCACCGCCCGGAGCGATGACTTTCCAGAAGAACGTGTGGTTCACATCTCCGCCCGCGTTGTTACGGACGGCGGTGCGGATGTCCTCGGGGACGGCCGCGAGATTTTCAATCAGTTCGGCGGAGCTTTTCGCTTCCAGCTCGGGCTTGCCGGCGATCGCGTTGTTGAGATTGGTGATGTAGGCTTGGTGGTGCTTCGAGTGATGGATTTCCATCGTGCGGGCGTCGATATGGGGTTCGAGCGCGTCATAAGCGTAACCGAGAGCGGGGAGTGTGTGGGCCATGGGAGTTGAGGAGTTTGATTTGCGTATCGTGATGGTGTTCGATACGACGAACCGCATCAGCGACTTCTCTACGAAACCGAGCTAGCTGCCAGCCGCAAGGACAAAACCATGATTCCTCCAGAACTCCGACCTTACCTCCCTGAAATCATCACCGCGATCATGGGGCTTTTCTTTGGTTGGCTCTTCACCCGGCTGGCCGCCTCCGGGAAAATCGCCACCGCCGCCGAGCGCTTGAAATCCGAGGAACGCCGCTCGCTGGAAATCGAAGCCCGCCTCGCCCACTCCACCGCAGAAGCCGAGCGCAACGAGCAGGACGCCCAGACCTTCCGCAACCAACTCACCGAACTCCGCTCCCGCCTCGACACCGAGCTCAAGGCCGCCGCCGAAAAACAAGCCCTGCTCGAACGCGCGGAAATCAAGCTCTCCGACACCTTCAAAGCGCTCTCCGCCGACGCCCTGCGCTCGTCCTCCGAGCAATTTCTGCAACTCGCGAAATCCTCGCTCGCCACCCAGACCGAGGAGGCCAAGGGCGAGATCGAGAAGCGCAAGATCGCCATCCAGACAATGATCACGCCGGTCACCGAATCGCTCGGCAAGTTCGAGCTCCGCATCGGCGAAATTGAAAAATCCCGCGAAGGCGCTTACTCGGAACTCCGCGAGCAGGTCCGCGCACTGGGAGAAGGCCAGATCGGCCTCCAGCGCGAGACCGCCTCGCTCGTCAAAGCCCTCCGCCAACCCACCGGCCGCGGCCAGTGGGGCGAAATGCAGCTCCGCCGCGTGGTGGAACTCGCCGGCATGCAGGAGCACTGCGATTTCGAGGTGCAGCACAATTCCACCACCGACGAGGGCAAAAAACTCCGCCCCGACCTCATCGTCCGCCTGCCCGGAGGCAAGATCATCGTCGTCGATTCCAAGACGCCGATGGACGGCTACCTCGACGCGCTCGAAGCCACCGAAGACACCGCCCGCGAGGAAGCGCTGCACCGCCACGCCCGCCAGGTGAGAACGCACATCCAGCAACTTTCCTCCAAGAACTACACCGCGCAATTCGCCCAGACGCCGGAGTTCACCGTGCTCTTCCTGCCCAGCGAATCGTTCTTCTCCGCCGCCCTCCAGAGCGACCCCGGCCTCATCGAGCGCGGCGTGGACCAAGGCGTCATCCTCGCCACGCCGACCACGCTGATCGCCCTGCTGCGCGCCGTTTCCTACGGCTGGCGTCAGGAATCCATCGCGGAAAACGCCCGCGAGATCTCCCTGCTCGGTCGCACCCTTCACGAGCGCCTCGGAAAACTCGCCGACCATTTCTCGAAACTCGGCCGCTCGTTGGGCAACGCCGTGGAGCAATATAACAGCGCCATCGGCTCCTTCGAAACCCGCGTGCTCACCACCGCCCGCAAGTTCGAGGAACTCAAGGCCGCCCCGGACTCCGCCACCATCGCCCACCTCGAACCGGTCGATCAAATCCCGCGCAGCGCGCAATCCACCGGTGCCCCGCCCGCCGCGCTCGCCGCTCTGGCCCGCGCCAGCGAAACCGCCGCCCGCCACCAGCAACCCGCCACCCTCACGCTCAACACCGAGGTCGCCGACGCCATCCTCACCCCGCCCGAGAGCGACGATTTCGCCTTCGTCCCCGATCCGCCCGCCAGCGCCCGCAATGCGGCGGCGGATCTGAGGTCGGCGCTGGGCTGAGCGCCCGTTTGACACAAAACCAGCTTTATGGAAATATTACGCCATGAAAACGACATTGGATCTGCCCGATGATCTCATGCGCGGGATGAAAATCCGCGCGGCCACCCAGGGGAGAAAACTCAAGGACGTGATCGCGGACGCCATTCGCGACAGCCTTGTTTCCAAACGTGAGACCACCGTTGAGGCACCACCGCTCGTGATTTCGCGCAGCGCCAGCGGATTTCCCTACATCAAGGCACTTCCCGGCGCTCAAAAACCCGCTGTGACGGCGGAGGAAATCCAGCGCTTGATCGAAGAATCCCAACTGGAGGAAGATTTGCAGCGTGCGGGGATTTCTCTTTGATTCCAATTGCTGGCTCGCCATCGCTCATGAATTCCACGGGGGGCACGACGCGGCGTTGCGGGCCATCACTGCAGCAACCGCCGAGCATCCGGCCTGTTTTTGCAGATCCACCGAGCAGTCCGTCCTCCGACTCCTTTCCACAGCCGCGATCCAAGCCACTTACCAATCACCGCCCATCACCAACGAAGGAGCCATCCGCTTGCTGAATGAATGGCAAGCCGAGCCGAATGTCGCGTTCATTGACGAACCACCGGGCACACGCGATCTCTGGCTTCTCCTGGTAAATCGGAATACGGCCTCGCCGAAACTTTGGATGGATGCCTACCTTGCCGCCTTCGCGATTTCAGGGAGCCTTCGCTTCGTGACGACCGACAAGGCCTTCCGCCAGTTTGAGTCGCATGGTCTCGATCTCCAGCTTCTCTAATTTCTGCTCCACCATCTTCCCATGATCCCCGCACTCACCGGCCAATCCCCCGAATCCCTTGCCGCCTGGCTCAAGGACGCGGGCGAGCCGTCATTCCGCGCCAACCAGATCCTCGAATGGGTGTGGAAAAAGAAGGTTACGTCCTACGACGCGATGAGCAATCTCCCCACCGCTCTCCGATCCAAACTAGCGGATTCTTTCCGCATCACCGCGCTGGAGCATTCCACCACCCAGGGCTCCGCCGACACCACGCGCAAATTCCTCTTCCGCCTCCACGACGGTCGCTACGTGGAAAGCGTGCTCATCCCGGCCAACCCCGCGCTCTACGGCGAGAAATCCGACCGCCGCACGCTCTGCGTTTCCTCGCAGGTCGGCTGCGCTTACGGCTGCAAGTTCTGTGCCTCGGGCCTCGCCGGATTCACCCGCAATCTCGATGCCGCGGAAATCGCCGGCCAAGTCCTCTCCGCCGAACAGCTTTCCGGCGAGCGCGTCGATTCGCTCGTCTTCATGGGTATGGGCGAGCCGATGGCGAACCTCGACAACCTGCTAGCCGCCATCGCCCTCATCACCGGTGAGAAAACCCTGCACCTCGGCGCGCGCCACCTCACCATCTCCACCTCCGGCCTCGTCCCGCAGATCAAACAACTCGCCGAGCACCCGCAACAGATCCGCCTCGCGATTTCCCTGCACGGCGCGACCGACGACGTCCGCCAGCAGATCATGCCGATCAACAAGAAGTGGCCGGTTGCCGAGTTGTTCGAGGCGCTCGACTACTGGAACGCGAAGAAAACCCAGAAGCTCACGCTCGAATACATCCTCATCCAGGACATCAACGACTCGCTCGAACAAGCCGCCATCCTCGCCCGCCACGCCCGACGGTTAGGAGCGAAGGTGAATCTCATTCCCTACAACACCGTCGAGGGGCTGGAATGGAAACGCCCGCCGAACAACCACTGCCGCGCGTTCCAGCAGGTCCTTCAGAACGCCGGCGTCACCGCCAACCTGCGCCTCGAAAAAGGCCACGACATCGACGCCGCCTGCGGTCAGCTCCGCCTCAAGCAGGAAACCGCGGAAGGCATCATCGAAGCTCCCGCGAAGCGATAAAAGTGGCTGGAGCATCCCTGCTCCAGACCATGCAAGGAGCCTCTCGCTTCCTTCTCTCAGATCCCCTTCATCATCGATTCCATGTCCTGGAGCATCTTGAACGCTTCTACAGTGGACTTGTACATGCCCCAAGTCAGAGCGAGTGTGCCAAGCGTGATGACGACTTTCCAAACCACCGTCAATTTCGGGTGCCACCAGATCATCGGCAGTGCCAGCGGCCCCACGCTGCCCAGCGCCACCACGATCACCCACGTCCGGAAATACCACGGCAGGTTGCTGGCCGGAAGCGGTGGGGGGAACGATCCGTTCAGAAATTCGCCGCAGTGTTTGCATTTGATCGCTTCATCCTGGATCTCTTCGGCGCAATAGGGACACTTTTTCATGGTTCGGACTTGGGAAGCCTAGGAGCGATCAGCCGACGAAACAACTGCCCATTCCCGCATGTATCAAACTCCAGCCATGCTCGGATTTATCGGTTTTTTCCTGCTGACCGGCCTCACCTTGGCCATGG
>JBEDKU010000319.1:0-2853 GCA_041172045.1 Verrucomicrobiota bacterium
GGATTCCGCCAGCATGGAGATAGAAATTTCGCCCGGTATAAATTCCGCGCGCCGCCATCAGTCCTCCGCGGGGGCGGCTTCGGGGGCTTTTTTGAGTTTCGCCCGCGCGATTTCGATCACCATCGGCAGCACGGAGATGCCGATGATGCCGAGCACGACGAGTTCGAAGTTCGCCTTGACGATGGGAATGTTCCCGAAGAACCAGCCGCAGGGCAGGATGAGTCCCACCCACAGCACCGCGCCGATGACGTTGAAGAACATGAAGCGCCGGTATTCCATTTCCCCTGAGCCGGCGACGAATGGCGCGAAGGTCCGGACGATGGGCACGAAGCGGGCGATGATGATGGTCTTGCCGCCGTAGCGGACGAAAAACTCGTTGGTTTTTTCGATGTGGCTCGGTTTCACGACCTTGGGAAAGGTCCGCATCATCCAGCCGCCGAATTTCCGGCCGATCCAGTAGTTGACCGTGTCGCCAAGGATGGCGGCGACGAGCAGGATGATGGCGGCCACCCAGATGTTGAGGTTGGAGGTGGGATCCGCGGCGATCGCGCCGATGGCGAAGAGCAGGGAATCACCCGGCAGGAACGGCGTGACGACCAGGCCGGTTTCACAGAAAATGATCAGGAACAGCAGCCCGTAAACGAGCATGCCGTGGGCGCTGATGAAATCGCGGAGGTGATCGGGGAGGTGCAGGAAAAGGTCGAGGATGTCTTTCATGGTGTCAGCTGTGTTCGGGGCGTGGGTCGCGGGCGAGGAGCTCGCGCATGGCGAGGGGGGCGGATTTGCCTTCGTAGAGAATGCCGTAAACGCCGTCGATGATCGGGGTGCGGACGCCTACGCGGCGGGCGGCTTCGTGAATGGAAAGCGTGTTAGGGACGCCCTCGGCCACCATGCCGAGCGCGGCGACGGCTTCCTCCAGCGTCTTGCCACCGCCCAGCGCGAGGCCCACGCGGTGGTTCCGCGAGTGCTCGGAAAAGCAGGTGACGATGAGGTCGCCCACGCCGGAGAGGCCGGAGAACGTCTCCACCCGGCCACCCAGCGCGATGCCGAGGCGGGTCATCTCCGCCAGCGCGCGGGTGACCAGCGCGGCCACCGCGTTGTCGCCGAGACCGAGGCCGTGGGCCATGCCGGCGGCAATGGCGTAAACGTTCTTCACCGCGCCGCCGAACTCGATGCCGGCGAGATCGTCGCTGGTATAGGAGCGGAAATTCGGGAAGGTGAAAAGCTCCTGCAGCCGCACCGCGAGGGCGTGGTCGTCCGAGCCGATGACCGCGCAGGTGGCCATGCCGGCGGCGATTTCCTCCGCGTGGTTAGGACCGGATAGAACCGCGATCGGGTTCTGCGGGAAGACCTCGCGCAGCACCTGGCTCATCCGGTCGCCGGTGGATTTTTCAATTCCCTTGGCGCAGGAAAGCAGCACCGCGGCGGGCGATAGGCCGGCGGCGGCGAGGGTGCTGGCCATTTCCCGGGTGGCGGAGGTGGGCACCGCGAAGAGGACCAGCGGGTGACCGAGCGCGTCGGCGGGAACCGTGGACGCCCGCACGTTT
Organism: Verrucomicrobiota bacterium; assembly: GCA_041172045.1. Lineage (GTDB taxonomy): Bacteria > Verrucomicrobiota > Verrucomicrobiia > Verrucomicrobiales > Akkermansiaceae > Luteolibacter. The sequence continues at coordinate 1,548 of JBEDKU010000319.1, forward strand.
TCCTGAAGCAGGATGTCGCTCAGGTAGTAAGGATTCCGGCGCTCGCGGTTGATGATCGCGGCGCTGGCCGGATCGCGGCCGATGAGGACGATGGACTCCAGCCTCGGGGCCAGCAGCTTGGCCATCGCCGTGCCGAAGGAGCCGGAGCCGAGGATGGCGGCGGAGGTGAATTTCGCGTCAGACATCGGCGGGTTTGCTCTTGCGGGTGAAGCGGTGCTCGGTGCCGCTGCGAAGGCGCTCGATATTGCCGCGGTGCTTCCAAACGGCCAGCACGGCGATGATCACGGTGAACGCGAAGAGCGGCTTGTTCCACGTGCCGTTCTGGATTTTTCCGTGAAACCACGAGCCCCACAGCGTCACCAGCGGCAGGACCGCGGCGGCGATGATGCTGGCCAGGGAAACGTAGCGGCTGACGAGGAAAACCAGCAGCCAGACCGCGATCAGGATCACGATGGCGGCGGGCATCAGCGCAATGAACACGCCGGCGGAGGTGGCGATTCCTTTGCCGCCCTTGAAGCCGACCCACGGCGAGTAGTTGTGCCCGAGCACCGCGCAGAGGCCGGTGATGACCTGGAAGATCTGCGCCGTGAGCATCGGGAAATCCTGCGCATACGCCGCGAGCGCGGTGATGCTCATCGGGTTTTTCATGCCCTCGAAACGGATCAGCGAGATCGCGATCACCACCGGGATGAAGCCCTTGAGAGCGTCCAGCAGCAGGCAGCTGATGCCGTATTTTTTGCCCACCACGCGAAGCACGTTGGTCGCGCCAATGTTGCCGGAGCCGTGTTCGCGGATGTTGATGCCCTTCGCCTTGGCGATGAGCAGGCCGAAGGGGATCGACCCGCCCAGGAAGGCGAGCAGCGGGCAAAGCCAGAGTTGCATCACTCGGCGGTCGCGGAGGTGATGGTCACGGTTTCCACCGGCACGTCGCCGCCGAGGCGGGCGTCGGCGCGGGTTTTCACCGCCTTGATCTTATCCACCACGTCCATGCCTTCCACCACTTTGCCGAAGACCGCGTAGCCGCCGTTGCTCGGGTAGTTCAGCATGGCGTTGTCCACCACGTTGATGAAAAACTGCGCTGTCGCGCTGTTCGGATCGTTGGTGCGGGCCATGGCAATGGTGCCGCGGGCGTTCTTGAGGCCGTTCTGGCCCTCGTTGACGATGCCCTTGCCGGTGGATTTTTCCGAGAGAACCTGGCCTTCCTGAGTGAAGCCGCCGCCTTGGATCATGAAACCGTCGATGACGCGGTGGAACACCGTTCCGTCGTAGTGTTTCTTTTTCACGTAGCCGAGGAAGTTCTCGACGG
>JBEDKU010000320.1:0-9033 GCA_041172045.1 Verrucomicrobiota bacterium
ACTTTCTCCAGCCGCCGCAGTTTCTGGAGCGTTTTCAGAATGCCAGTGTGATCATTTCCCATGCCGGGATGGGTACGATTCTATCCGCACTCAATCATTGCAAGCCCATACTCGTGATGCCGAAGCGGGCAAGCCTTGGAGAGCACCGTAACGAGCACCAAATGGCCACCGCCCGGCAGATGATGGAAATCGGCGGCGTGAATGTCGCGTTTGACGAATCGGAACTGCGCCACAAACTCGATCACCTTGATGAACTGACAAGCGGCAAGCCGATCGGTCCCTTCGCCAGCGAGTCGCTGGTCTGCGGCCTCCGCGAGTTCATCTTCGCAGACAGACACTGAGTCCCTGACACGGTCCTCGCCACCATGAACTCCAACAAGTGGATCAACGCCGTCGCATCGTTCTGCGATCCACGCTGCTATCTCCATCTTTTCAGGCTCATCCATTATTATGGCTATAGCCATGTGCGCCCCCGGCTGCGGCTGCGGGCGGGTGAGGGAACCGGCATCGCCCCCAACGTCTCGTTGCGGAACGGTGAGCGGATTCGGATCGGGAATGGCTGCCACATCGGCGAGCGTTGTTTCCTCTGGGCGGGCGACGCAACGGGCCGGATCGAAATCGGCGACCATGTCTCCCTCGCACCCGGAGTCTTCATCACCGCCTCGGACTATCAGTTTGTGGCGGGTTTGCCTTTTGCCGAGCAGCCCAAGCGCGAGCGCGACGTCATCATCGGTAATGATGTCTGGCTGGGTGCGGGAGTGGTGGTCACCGCGGGGGTTTCTATCGGCGACGGCTGCATTGTCGGGGCCGGTGCGGTGGTGACAAAGAATCTCCCGGCGGGTTTTGTTGCCGCAGGAGTGCCGGCGCGGGTGATCCGCGAGCGCTCGGGCACGCAGGCTTGACTCACCGTTAAAATCATAGCCAATGCCTGATTCATCCTCATCAAACGCGTCCGGGCGGCCAGGCCCACCGGACGCGCGCCGTCTTTTGGCTGTGACCGACTGGGTGTTGGTCGCGATCCTGGCGCTACTCGCTGGCTTCGGAGCCTGGAAGGTGGCCAAGAGCGTGCCGGCAGAGGAGACATACGGGACCCATCCGGACGTCTATTTCTCGGCGGACTGCGGCCGCGTTCTGGCTAACATGCGGACCCGGACCGAGAGCGACCACCACCGGACCAACGTGCATCCGCTGTTTTCGATCATCATGCATCCCACCTATCGGGCGGTATGCATGCTGGTCGGCGCACCACCCGGCACCGAGGCTGACTCGCCCAAGTTCATCGTCGCGTCATGTCTTTTGAGTGGTATCGGCGCGGCGGTCGCGATGGCGTTGTTTTTTGCGATTCTGCGGGTGATCGGCACTCCACTGCCTGACACCTTGGTCTATTGCGTTCTTGCCGCCTCAAGTGCTTTCGCGTTGTTTTGGTTTACGGTCCCGGAAACCTACACTTGGGGGGCGATTTCAATCCTGTTCGCGCTATTCATTTCCGCAATAGGTTGTTTGCGACCGGTGCGTGCGTTCTGGTTTGCTGTCGCAAGTCTTGGGACTTTCGCCATAACCACGACAAACTGGTCGGTGGGGTTACTTGCCACCTGGACGGGGCTTCCCCTGCGCAAGGCATTGATCCTGACCGTGGCGGTGGCTTGCGTCGCCAGTGGTTTGTCGATCACCCAGAAGCTCCTTTTTCCAAGTAGTTGGTTTTTCTTCAACATCGCACGTGAAAAGAACTACGTGATGCAGTCCCACAGCGAAGGCCCTCCGGCCGCGGTGCGCTCGATGTTGTTTCACACCATGGTTGTGCCGGAGCTCACCACGATGACGCACACCCGCTACGCGGACACGAAGATCCTTCGCATCCAGGGCAGTGCGATCGGCGGCAATCAATGGACCGGGAAAGTGGCCGCCGCGCTATGGGGGGTCGTTTTTGTAGCGGGGATCTATGCGCTTGCAACCCACCACGGACTCGCACCGTTTCGTGTGGTGCTGGGCCTGTCACTTGCCGGGCAGTTCGCGCTGCATGCGATCTACGGCGCGGAGACATTCCTCTACAGCGCTCACTTTGGTCCCATGATGATTTTGACCACGGCGTTTATTTCCCAGACCCGCTTCCGTCTGGTAGGCGTGACTGCCTCTGGAGTTCTTGCGGTCCTGTTACTGGTGCATAACCTTGCGAAGCATGCCGAGGCGATGAATTTGATCCGGTCATTGTGACGGATCCTGAATCAGCGTCCGCCGTCTGGTCGCGGCAAATATTAATATCAACCCCCATGAAAGCCGACGTCGCGATTGTCATCGTCTCTTATAACTCCGCCGAGTTCATCAGTGCGTGTCTGGAGAGCGTCATCTCCGCTAGGAAGCACCTGCGCCAGCAAATCATCGTGGTGGATAACGACTCGCGGGATCACACCGCGGAGTTGATCCGCGAGCGATTCCCTGAGGTGGAACTGATCGTCCCGGGCAGGAACCTGGGTTTCGCCGCCGGGGTGAACCTCGGCGCGAGCCACGCGGACGCGGAGTTTGTCCTGCTGTTGAATCCCGACACGGTGATCCTTAATCACGCGGTGGACAGCATCGTCGATTTCGCGCGCAAGCATTCGGGGCACGGTCTGTATGGTGGCAGGACGCTGACCCCGGATGGTGGTTTGGAGCCCTCTTCCTGTTGGGGGGAGCCTACGCTCTGGAGCATGGCGATGTTTGGTTTCGGTCTGACAACCCTGGCTCCGCAGAACCGTTGGCTTGATCCCGAATCCCTGGGTGACTGGCAGAGGGATAGTGTTCGTGAGGTTGGTGTGATCACCGGCTGTTTTCTGCTGACACCCAAGACCGTTTGGGATGAGTTGCGCGGCATGGACGAGCGTTATTTCATGTATGGCGAAGATGTGGATTTCGCGATGCGCGCCCGCAGGCTCGGCTACCGGCCCATCATTTGTCCGGCTGCGGAGCTCATTCACGAGGTGGGGCTCTGCTCGGAAACCCCTGTTCACAAGACCATGTTGCTGTATCGGGGTAAGGCTAGCCTCGTGAGAACGCATTGGAGCGGTCCCGCGAAATGGCTGGGGCTGTTTTTTCTGGCGGCCGGGACCGGCCTTCGCGCCCTGCTTTCCGCCGTCCTGAAGGGTCATCGTGACGGTGAGGCCGCAGGCCGATGGCAAACTTTGTGGCGGGAGAGATCCACCTGGCTGCGTGGTTATTCCGATCAACCCGCCACGCGGACCGTGGCGGGTTGATTCGCAAAGGCCGTTCATTGTTTCATTCTCCTCGCTGCGATGATTAGCGTTGTCATTCCGAGCTACAACCGTCGCGATTGCATGGTCGCGCTGCTCGCGGACGTGTATCGTCAACACGGGACCGACTTTGAAGTGATCGTCGTGGACGACGCCTCGCCGGATGACACTGTGGAAGTCATCCGGCGCGAATTCCCTCAGGTGCGTTTATTCGTCAATGAGGCCAATGGTGGTCCCTGCGTCAGCCGGAACCGTGGCATTCTCGAAGCCAATGGCGAATGGATCGTTGGGTTCGACAGCGACGTGACCTTGCCGGACCCCAGGTTGCTCGCGAGAATCGCCGCCCGGTTCTCCGCCTCCCCCGGGCTGGACGGTCTCTCGCTGCGGATTCTCAAGCCGGACGGCGTTTCGGATGATGTCGAGCGCTGGTGTCACCCGCGTCCAGTGGCGACCCACGGCAATAGGGAGTTTCTCACTTCCTATTTCAGCGGTACCGCTTACGCATTCCGCCGCGAGGCGGTGCTTGCGGCCGGTCTTTACCCGGAGCTGCTCTACATGCACCACGAGGAGGTCGAACTGGCCTGGCGAATCCTCGACTGCGGTGGAAGTATCCTTCATGTGCCGGATCTTTCCGTGCTTCATCACGCCAACCCGGTATCCCGTCGCAGTCAGGTGGAGGTTTTTCTCATGCCGCGGAACCAGATTTTGCTGGCGGCCTCGTGTTTGCCCGTGCCTCGGGCGTTTTTCTATGTTTTGCCGCGCACCGCGTTCCAAGGTCTCAAAGCCATCGCACGCGGCCACTTTCCAGACTTCCTGAAGGCCATGGTGTCCGCGTGGAAACTTCTTCCGCAGGTGTGGGAACGGCGCAAACCGCTCCGATCAACCACCTTCACCCTTCTGCGGACGATCAAGGCGGGCACGGCCGATTTATCGCCACCATCGGCGGAAGTTTCCAGTGCTGGCCGCTCGGCATAATATTTAGGAATGCTTAAAAATAAGGATTAACTTTTTAAAAATCCCGTAAATTCGCTTGCGACAGCTCGGAAAATTCCTATATTACCTAGCGGAATTTGAAATTTATGTAAATTTAACCGTTAAGTAACCATGAAGTCCCTACTAGTCCCGAATGTCTATCCGAGCTTGCTTCCGCGAGCGTTCCGCGCCCTTTTGATAGGCGCGTCTTTCCTGTTGGCCAATCCGAGTTTGCCAGCGTCCGCAGCCACCTCCGTGACGCGATTCGCAGTCACTTGGACGTTCTCCGCGGATCGGCAGGTGGGCCAGTATGCCAACGGCGATTGGTGGGTGGTTGGGCCGGTCACGATTACCAACATTTCACCAAAGTCGGTGGTGTCCGGCGGACGGACGATCAACGGATCGATCATCAACCCGGACAGCGGAATGTTTCCATCCCACGGATTGGATAGTTCGATGGCGGGAAACGGCACGGGCTGGGTTTCGAGTTTGAATGTCGGACGCCCCGGCGGAAACGATATCAGCGCTTCGAATCCGTTGGTTGTGCAGAACGGTTCGTCTCTGGTTTCCTGCGTTAGTCATCCACTGCCTGAAAATCGTCCGACGATCACGGACGTTTCAATTCTCACGGTCGTTGCGAGTGCCCCGGCGGCGGGGTCATTCCGCCCACCGTATTGCGGGACTGATAAGACCCACTACTGGAACAAGAGTAATCTCCGATACGGGATCTTGCAAAAACTCGCGCTGAGCGGTGCCCCGACTCCTGATGGGATGGCGGAATCCTTCGTGAGGCCGTGGTTTGAATTGGCGACCGAAGGTGTGGGGCGTTATTTCCATCCGGCGAACCACCAGCCGGAATACGGACGCGACATGGGGGCGATCATTGGCGACGCGTTGCTCACACTGCATCTGAATTACACGGACGCGCAAAAGGAGCTCCTCTACGTGCGGGTGGTGCAATGGGGCATCGATCTCTATGGTTGTGCCACCCGAGGTGCCCTGTGGGCTGAAAGTGGTGGCTTGAATTGCGGACGCAAAGGCGGGCTGGTCATGGCCGGTCTCGCGCTCAACGATCCGAAAATCCTCAATTATGCCAATGCGAAAAGTGCCAACGGTTTCATCTTCGCGGAAGACCGTCAAACTTGGTATGTAACGCAATATGACGTAGGTCGCCAGATGTATAACGGTGACGGAAGGCTGCGTGAGACCTACCTCCAGGCGGATGTAGGCATGGCCGAGTGGGGGGAAAAACATGCGAGTCAACCGGATCGCGACGCCCGGAACTGGGCGGCCTACTACCGTGACATCAACTATGTGGCCAATCTGGGGCACGCGCTTGCCATTCGTCTCACTACGGGTGGATACCAGGCGTGGAACTGGCCGCCGTTTTTTGACTACTTTGATCGCGCTTGGTCAATTTCCTCATCAGCCATGAGTCCGTTTCCTGCCGCTATGTGGAGGGCCTATCGAAATACCCAGCCTCCCGTCGTGGTGCCCGGCACGCCTCCCACCGCTCCCACCGGGTTGAAAGTGCTGCAGGGGACCAATTAGGCAACCGTCCGCTATCGCAGGACGCCGTGGGAAAGCCCACTTCGAAACACCGGTTGCCGTCTTGTCGTGACCAACCCGGTGGATCCCGCTTCATGGACGAGTGCGCTCCAGCCATGAGGTTCCGAAACCTAGAGTTAAACATGCGGATATTTATCATGGGTACCCCGGTTGCGTCGGGCAATCGGGGAGTGCTGGCACTGGGGGCCTCGATTGTGGACTTGTGCCTGAGCGCCGCACCGGATGCCGACGTCCGGTATTTGTTAGTCCACCGGCCTTGGGAGGATGTCCGTGTCCGGACTCAGGGCGGTGTCCGGATGGTTCCGGTCACGACCTGCCGGATGTCCCATCGATCGGAGTTGAGGGACCAGCTGTTTTGGATCCTCGGCATGTCGGTGATCTATCGTATTTTCCCAGCACCAAAGATCCGAGCCTTCATCGCCAGCAAGTCGCCGTGGATTGCGTCGGTGGCCGCTGCCGATCTGGTGGGCGATGTCCGGGGGGGGGACAGTTTCAGTGATATCTATGGTTTGAAGCGGTTCATTCTGGCGTTCCTTCCGGTATTCAGCGTGATTCTAATCAAAGGATCCATCGCACACCTGCCACAGACCTACGGTCCGTTCCGCACCCGTACCGCGCGGCGGATGGCGCGCTTCCTGCTGAAGCGGTCTTCCGTCCTGATCGCGCGGGACTTGGAAAGCCAGCGTATCGCGCAGGAGTTGGTGGGATCCCGGTTGAGGGTGCGACTCAGCCCTGATGTCGCGTTCGCCTTGTATTCCGAAGCGCCTGAAGAGGTCTTCACCGAACCACCGCATGTCGGTGGCGTGGCCCCGGGGACGATCGGGGTGAATATCAACGGCCTTATGTACAAGGGTGGCTATCACGGCGGCAACATGTTCGGGTTGAAGCTCGACTACCGCGCTTTCCTCCCCGCGTTGATTTCCCGCCTGCTGTCGGAAACCACGGCGGACATCCTGCTCGTGCCGCACACGTTGGCGGAACCCGGCGATCCGGAAAGCGACAACGACGCCTGCCGTCTCGTGCGTGATTTGCTAACACCCGAACAACAGCGGCGGGTGAGGATCGTCACGGGGGACTACGACGCCCACCAGTTCAAGGGAATCATCCGGCAGTGCGACTTTTTCATCGGTTCGCGCATGCATTCGTGTATCGCAGCGCTCTCGCAAGGGGTTCCTTGTGTGGGCGTCGCCTACAGCATGAAGTTCGCAGGCGTCTTCGAATCCGTCGGAATGAAGGACTGGGTGATCGACGGGCGCGTCACCGGGTGTTCAGCCACGATTGACGCGATCCTCGCTCTCTATCAAATCCGGGACGCGGTGCGTGACGACCTTGGTTCCAGAGCGGCGGAAGCGGGACAAACTCTCAGGAGGATCTTTGGTGAGATGGTGGCCGGCGTCTCCCGGGATGAGACGGCTGGGGTCATCCCGGTCACCGGAACCGCGGTGTCGGCGCGTTGAAGTGCAAGTGTGGTTTCCTGCGCTACGCGGGAAATTGTGGGACGGAAGTAAACGACCAGGCATGAATCCATTAGCCATTATTTTCTTCTTGGTCTGTGCGGTCGCGTTGTTTGCTGTGCCACGGAAATGGGCGCCGCTGGCACTTCTGATAGGATGTATCTACATGACCATGGGTCAGGGGGTCGAACTGGGTCCCGTTTCGCTGCCGATCTACCGGATGCTGCTGCTGGTGGGAGTGGTGCGGGTGATGGTGAAGGGCGAGCATCTCTCCGGCGAGAGGAACACTGTCGACAAGCTGGTCGTCGCTTGGGGGGCATGGGTCTTTTTTGCGGGCTTCTTCCACGAGTGGAGTCCGGGATCCGGTCCGGTTTATGCCGCGGGCTATGTATTCAATATTGTCGCTGTCTATTTCCTGATGAGGATCTGGTGCGACGACCTCGAGGACGTCACCGGTGTGATCGTCATGCTCGCCTTCCTGCTGATTCCCATCGCGCTTGAAATGGTCGCCGAGAAGATCACCAAGATCAACCAGTTCTCAGTATTCGGGGGGGTTCCGCATGAGGTGGCTTTCAGGGAGGGCAAATTCCGGGCTCAAGGCCCGTTCCGCCATCCAATTCTGGCCGGCACCGTGGGAGCGGTGTGCATCCCGCTCTTCATGGGCATTTGGAAACGGAATCGTCTCGCAAGCATCGTCGGTGTCGTGTCGGGCGTGTGCATGACAGTCGCAAGCGCTTCGAGCGGACCCGCAATGAGCGCGATGGCGGGTGTGGGCGCCGTGTTGATGTGGAAGTTCCGAAATCTTACCAAACTCGCTCGCTTCGCCGCGGTGGCCGGGTATTTCGGATTGGCGATCGTCACAGGAGAGCCCGGTTACTACGTCATGAAGCGGATCGACATCTCTGGTGGTAGTACCGGCTACTTTCGAGCGCGCCTCATCGAATCCTCCATCGAGTGCTTCGACGAGTGGTGGCTTTTCGGCACCGACTATACCCGCCACTGGATGGCAACCGGGGTCAGCTCCTCCCCGAATCATACCGATATTACGAACTACTACCTCGTTTTCGGTGTCACTGCGGGATTGTTAGCCATGCTGCTGGTGATCGCCATGCTGCTGGTGGCCTTTCGTTGGGTGGGCGTTGTCTATCGGGCGCACATCGACGAATCACCCGCCGACGCCTTCATGATCTGGTGCTTCGGCGCGGGAATGTTCGCCCATGCCGCAACCAGCATCTCGGTTTCATATTTCGACCAGTCGTTGGTATTCTTTTGGATGAACGTGGCGGTGATCAGTTCGATGTATTCCGGCCAGTTGGCGGCAAGGGAGTCCGAGGCGGAGGAGGATGAAGAAGAGGAAGAGGTCCTTTCATCCAAGATCACGTATTCAGGTGCGTGAATGTCGCTCCATGCGACGTTCATCTTTATCAGACATGGCTCCTAAAATTCTATTTATTGGCACGACTTGTCCCTTCGGCGACGTGAGCGGCTCGGGGGTGCGTACCCGGAATGTCCTGCGTCTGCTGGGACGAATCGGCAAGGTGAAAGCGGTGTTCACCACGGGCAGGGAGTGGACGGCGGAGCAGCATGAGAAGGCGCGTTCCGAGTTCGATGTGGCGATGGTCTCCCGCTATCAGAATACCCCGCATGGCGGCGTGTTGAATCGTTTCCGCAACGTGTTTGATCCCCGTTATTTGAATACCAGCGGGGTGGGGGTGCCGTCGGAGGATCGGCGGCAGGTGGTGGATTGGATGGCGGGACACGATCTCGTGTGGATTCACACGCTAAAGGTGGCGAATGCTTTCAGCCGTTACCAC
>JBEDKU010000321.1:0-7976 GCA_041172045.1 Verrucomicrobiota bacterium
AGACCAAGGCCTTGGTTCCCCAAGTGAACGTCCACGGCTATCAGTACGGCGTCGGCCGGCGCGATGAACTGCACCGCCTGACGGTGGTCGAGGACCGCAGGAAATTATGGAATTCCGAATACGGCGACGCGGATGCCACCGGCCTCGAACTCGCCCGCAACCTTCACCGCGACATGCGCTGGCTCCATCCGACCGCGTGGTGCTACTGGCAACCGACCGACGGCGGCGGCTGGGGGTTGTTGGACTGTCGCATGGAAAGAGCTGAGGTCCGCGCCGTTAACCCCAAGAGCTACGTGCTCGCCCAGTATTCGCGCCACATCCGCCCCGGCATGAGGATCGTCGAGTCGGGAAATGAAGCCGTGGTGGCCGCCTACTCCGCGCAGGCCGGGAAGCTGGCGCTCGTCGTTTTCAACGACGGTCCCGCCCGTTCCGCACGATTTGACCTCACCGCCTTCACGGTGCCGGATGGTCCGGTCGCCCGGGTGCGCACCGCTCCCAACGACGCCGCCCGCTACGAACAACAGCCCGACCTCGAAATCAAAGGCCGCCACTTCGAAGCACAACTGCCCGCGAATGTGGTCGAGAGCTTCGAAATCCTCATCTCACCTAGCCCATAAATGGTGATAGCCATCCGGGCCTGCCGTCGTATTTTGCGACCGTCCGATGATCCGCGCGCTCCGTCTATTTCTCGCCCTCCTAGTCGTTGCCCCAGCCAGGGCCGAAGAGCGTGTGGAGTTCAACCGCGACATCCGGCCCATCCTCACCAAACACTGCACCGTCTGTCACGGCGGGGTGAAGGAGGCGGGGGAAGTCTCATTCATCTATCGGGAAAAAGCCCTGCGCAAAGGCAAGTCCGGCGAGCATCCCATCGTCCCCGGCAAGCCCGCCGAGTCCGACATGCTGCGCCGCCTGCGCAGCAGCGATCCGGACGAGGTGATGCCGAAACCGAAACACGGGCCGCCGCTGGCCGAGAGAGAAATCGCGCTCGTCGAACGCTGGATTTCGCAAGGCGCGGAATGGCAGAACCACTGGTCCTTCGTCCCGCCCAAGGAGACGCCGGTGGAGAAAATTTCCGCAGAAAAATGGCCGTCCGCGCCGCTGGACCGCTTCATCCTGCAACGCCTCGACCGGGAAAACCTCAAGCCTTCGCCGGAAGCCGGTCCCGCCGAATGGCTACGCCGCGTGAGCTTCGATCTCACCGGACTGCCGCCGTCGCCGGATGATTTGGCCCGCGTGGAAAATGATCGGGTCGCGGTGGTGGATCGCTTGTTAGCCTCTCCTCATTTCGGCGAGCGCTGGGCGGCGGTGTGGCTGGATCTCGCCCGCTACTCGGACACCTACGGATTTGAAAAAGACCCGCACCGCGACATCTGGCCGTTCCGCGACTGGGTGATCCGCGCCTTCAACGCGGACATGCCTTACGACCGGTTCACCATCGAGCAACTCGCCGGCGACCTGCTCCCCAACGCCACCGCCGACCAGCGCCTCGCGACCGCCTTCCACCGCAACACCCAGTCGAATACCGAGGACGGCACCGACGACGAGGAGTTCCGGTTGGCGGCGGTGATCGACCGCGCCAACACCACCTGGACCGCCTGGCAGGCGACCACCTTCGGCTGCGTGCAATGCCACTCACATCCCTACGACCCCATCCGGCACGAGGAGTTCTATCAATTCATCGCCTTCTTCAACAGCACCGCGGACTACGACCAGAACAACGATTTCCCAAAGATGAAGGTGGCGGCGGACCCGGCGAAATCCGCGGAAGCATCCTCGTTGGAAATCCGTAAGCGCCTCCTCCGCGAGCAGCTCAACCAATCCGGACGCGATCTGGCGGCGGAGACCAAGGACTGGATCAACTTCACCCCGGACGCCTTCGCGCCCTCGCACGGATCACTAACCACATCTGCTGACGCAGTGATCCGCAGTGAGGGCACCCTGCCGGTGGGCAATGTCCACAAGCTCTCAGGTCCAGCGCCGGCGTTCGCCGCGCTGCGCCTCGAAATCCTGCCGGATAGCGACGATCCGAAGAAATGGCCGGAGCGCGGCTCGTTTGTCACCGACTTCAGGGTGACCCTCATCGCTCCGGATGGCGCGATCACCCCGGTGCCGATGAAGGAGGTTTTCGCGGATGATCTGGAAGGCCCGTTCGAACCCGGACCGGGCGGCAACGTCGGCGGATACCCCAAACTCGACGGACCGCGATGGTTTGTGTTTGTCCCCCAAAATCCCGTGACGCCCGCTCCCGGATCCCGCATGGAAATCGGGCTGGTCCAGAAGCAACACACCTCCGGCAACCAAGCCACCCCGCTGCGAAAATTCACGATCAAGACCTCCGCCCGCCCGGAATGGACCTCGCTGGTGAATGAGCCCGGACGTTTGAAGGTCTGGGAATCCCACACCGGCCTCGCCAAGTCCTACGCCGCGATCGAGGGCACCATGGTGCCGGTTATGGTCGAGCGTTCGCCGCGCGAGACCCGCGTCTTCGCCCGTGGCAACCGCCTGTCCAAGGGAAACGTGGTGACCGCCGGCGTGCCGGAACTGCTCGCTAACAACACTTCAAAAGACGGCATGAGCCGGCTCGACATGGCTCGCTGGATCGCCAGCCCGCAGAACCCGCTCACCGCGCGTGTGATGGTCAACCGGTTGTGGGGCGAGCTTTTCGGCACCGGCCTCGTCCAAACGGCGGAGGATTTTGGCACTTCGGGCACGCCGCCCAGCCATCCGGAACTGTTGGATCATCTCGCGCTGAGGTTTGAACATGATTTCAAATGGTCGGTGAAATCGATGCTGCGGGAAATCGTGCTTTCCTCGACCTATCGCCAGACCCACCGCGCGTCGAATGAACTGGTGGAAAAGGATCCCGCCAACCGCCTGCTGGCCCGCGGCCCGCGCAACCGGCTGTCCGCCGAGATGGTGCGCGACCAAGCGCTCGCCGTGGCCGGGCTGCTCTCGCCGAAAATGCACGGTCCGCCGGTTTACCCGCCGCAACCCGCCGGCGTGTGGAGCTCGGTTTACAGCGGCTCGAAATGGACCGAGTCGCAGGGCGAGGACCGCTACCGCCGGGGGATTTACACTTATTCCAAGCGCACCAGCGGCTTTCCGGGCTTTCTCACCTTCGACGCGCCGAGCCGCGATCTGTGCAGCGCGCGGCGCCTGGTGAGCAATACCCCGCTGCAGGCGCTCGTCACCCTCAACGACCCCGCGCACATCGAGGCCGCGCGGGGATTTGCCAAGCGCATGGCGGCGCACTCCGTGGAACTTCCGGCGCAGCTCGCCTTCGGCGTCCTGCTCGCCACCCAGCAAGCCGCCTCGCCCGCGATGCTTGATGAACTCGCAGCCCTCCACGCCGACTGCGTTTCCGACTATCAAAAATCACCCGTAGAATCCGCGAAGCTCGCGGACACTCCGAAGGCCGCCGCGCTGGTGCTTGTGGCGAACACGATTCTCAACCTGGACTCCGCCCTCACCCGATGAACCCCGCCCACTTCGCCCGGCTCCAGCACTCGCAGTTGGAACATCTGACCCGCCGCCATTTCCTCGCGAAGTGCAGCACCGGCCTGGGCGCGATGTGGCTCGCCAGCGCGACCGGCCGCGCGTGGGGCGCGTCCGGCGCGTTGAAAAAAGACCCGGCCAATCCGCTCGCCCCCGCGCTGCCACAATTCGCCGCCAAGGCGAAGCGCGTCATCTATCTGCACATGGCCGGCGCGCCCTCGCAGCACGAGTTGTTTGACTACAAGCCCGAGCTGCTCAAGCTGAACGGCAAGGATTGCCCGAAGGAATTCCTCGAAGGCAAGCAGTTCGCCTTCATCCAGGGCGTGCCGAAAATGCTCGGCCCGCAGTTCGCCTTCAAACAACACGGCCAGTCCGGGGCGTGGGTGTCCGAACGACTGCCGCACTTCTCCTCGGTGGTCGATGACGTGTGCTTCATCAAGTCGATGCACACCGACCAGTTCAACCACGGCCCCGCGCAGCTGCTCGTGCACACCGGCACCCAGAACCTCGGCGCTCCCTCCATCGGTGCCTGGGCCACCTACGGACTCGGCTCGGAAAACCAGAACCTGCCCGGCTTCATCGTCCTCACTTCCGGCGGGAAAAACCCGGACGCCGGCAAATCCGTGTGGGGCGCGGGCTACCTGCCCTCCGTCTATCAGGGCGTGCAGTGCCGGTCGCAAGGCGAGCCGGTGCTCTATCTGGACGACCCCGCCGGCATCTCGCGCGGCCTCCGCCGCCGGTCGCTCGACACACTCGACCGACTCAACCAGAAGATCGCCGAGGACGTCGGCGATCCGGAGACCGTCACCCGCATCGCCCAATACGAGATGGCCTACCGCATGCAGATGCACGCCACCGACGCCTTCGACCTGAAGCAGGAAAACGCGGCAACCCACCAGCTCTACGGCACCGAGCCCGGCAAGGAGTCCTTCGCCAACAACTGCTTGTTAGCCCGCCGCCTCGCCGAGCGCGGCGTGCGCTACATACAGCTCTTCCACTGGGGTTGGGACTCGCACGGTGCCAGCGAAAACGAAGCGCTCAACAGCGGCTTCATCAAGCGCTGTGACGAAGTGGACCGCCCCATGACCGCGCTTCTCAAGGATCTCAAGCAGCGCGGCCTGTTGGAAGACACCCTCGTGGTCTGGGGCGGCGAGTTCGGCCGCACGCCGATGCAGGAAAACCGCGGCGGCAACGACAACAAGTTCGTCGGCCGCGACCACAATCCCGGCGCCTTCACCCTGTGGATGGCCGGCGGCGGCGTGAAGCCCGGCATCTCCTACGGCGAAACCGATCCCATCGGCTACGAGGCGATGACCGACAAGGTCTCCGTGCACGACCTGCACGCCACCATGATGCACCTGATGGGCTTCGACCACGAAAAGCTAACCTACCCGGCGCAGGGCGTGCCGCAGCGGCTCACGAACATCACCAAACCCGGAAGCCGGATCGTCAAGGGCGTCCTCGCCTGAGATTCCGGTGAAATCCAGCGGCTTAAAATCCGTGTAATCTTTGACAAAAACCGGGAAGCAACTCGGAAGCGGTTGTGCAAAGGTTTCCACTGAGGAGGGGATCCTCGCCATGCATCGCAGGGTCCCGCCCTTATTGCCAGGGTTCTCCCTCCCCCATCACAACCACCCTGGCAATCCCCCGTCTCAGTCGAACCAAACTAAAGCCATGAACACGCAAATTGATCGGAATTCACTTGGAGGATTTGACCGGCAGAGCACCGCCGGTCCTGCCGTTGCGCTTCGCTTGCAGCCCGTTCCACGGCCCCGCTACTGGCGCACGCTGATGGTCGTCGGGTTGATCCTGAGCATCGCGGCCGCAAGCAGGCTGTCGGCCCAGGCCGCCTCGACCGGCGAACCGAAACACTCCCCCGCCTTCATTGAAAAGATGAAGCATTGGCAGAATGAAATGTCGGAGAAATTCAGCGAGACATTCAACGCACTGCGCAAGGAGGACAAGAGCGGCGACAAATCCATCGCGATGGTCTCGGTGGATCTGCGGGAAAAAAGCGACAGCTACATCCTCCGCGTGCATCTACCGGACCGCAACGTCGATCAGGTCGAGGTGACTCTGGAGAACAACAGCTTGTCCATCATGGCTCCCGCCGAGGGCAAGGCGGCGCTCTATCAACAGACACTGACCCTCACCGGACTCGCCGCCGGGGCCAAGCCCGTCATCGAGCGGCGCAAAGCGGACAACCTGATGATCGTGACCATCCCGAAAGCCGCCGCCGCGCCGGCTGAAGACAAGGAGCCGCCGACCGCGGAATCCCCGGTGGAAAGCTGGGACCGCGACGTGCTGGACCGCATGGACCGGATGCATCAGGAGATGAACCGTATTTTTAAGAACGCCTTCCAGGACTTCCGGAGCATGCCCGAGCACATGGGAATCTTTGACGAACCGCGCTTCGGCTCCTCGTTCGTCGTGCAGGACGAGGGCGACCAATATGTCGTCCGCGCCTATCTGCCAGAGCGCGACCTGAAGGATCTGAAGGTGAACGTCCAAGGCAAGGTCTTGAAAATCGAGGCCCAGGCGGAAACCACCGGGGAGCGGAACGAAACGGGCGCGGTCTCGTCCTACAAGGCCGCCTACTCCCAGACCCTCACCCTGCCAGGCCCCGTTCTGAGCGAGAAAATGAAAGTGGACCGCAAGGACGGGATGGTCGTGGTGACATTGCCGAAGGCAACCGCGATCCGATAGGAAAACACTCCTATCCTTGCGATGGGAGTGAGGGAATGTGTCTCGGCTTTCTCAGCTGGTCCTCAAAATAGAGCTGCGGCTCCGCGACCGGCTGCGACAGTCGGGACACATTCCCCGGTCAGAGCCAGCCGCACGCCTGCTTGGCGTAATAGGTGAGGATCATGTCCGCCCCGGCGCGCTTGATGGCGAGCAGGGACTCGAGGACGATCGCCTTCTCATCCAGCCAGCCGCCGGCGGCGGCGCTCTTGAGCATGAGGTACTCGCCGCTCACCTGATAGGCCGCGACCGGCAGCGTGCTGGTCTCGCGCACCTTGGCGATGATGTCCAAATAGAGACCGGCGGGTTTCACCATCAGCATGTCCGCGCCTTCCGCTTCATCCAGCAGCATCTCGCGGATGGCCTCGCGCGAGTTCGCCGGATCCATCTGGTAGGTTTTCTTGTCGCCGTCCTTCGGCGCGGAATCGAGCGCGCCGCGGAACGGGCCGTAGAAGGCGGACGCGTATTTCGCGGTGTAGCTGAGGATGGAAACGTTGGTGAACTCCTCGCCATCGAGCGCTTCACGGATGGCGGCGACCCGGCCGTCCATCATGTCGGACGGCGCGACGATGTCGGCTCCGGCGCGGGCGTGGCAAAGCGCCTGCTGGCAGAGGGCAGCGACGGTTTCGTCGTTGAGAATGTGCAGCTCGCCGCGCTCGTCGCGGTGGACGATGCCGTCGTGGCCGTCCGAGTTATAAGGATCCAGCGCGACATCGGTGATGACGGTGAGCGTCGGGTGTGCCGCCTTGAGCACACGGATGGCGAGAGGAACGAGTCCATCGTCGTGGCAGGATTCCTCGGCAAGTGGGCTTTTCAGAGATTCGTCGATTTTCGGAAAAAGCACGATTGCCGGGATGCCGAGCGCATGCGCTTCACCCGCCTCGCGCACGAGGCTAACCAAGGACCAGCGCGTGACACCGGGCATCGAGGTGATGGGCGTATCTTCTAAATCCGCATGGATAAACATCGGCAGGATGAAATCGGCGGGCGTCAGCGAGGTTTCACGAACCATCGAACGGATGGCGGGCGTGCGGCGGTTGCGGCGGGGGCGGTTCATGGAGGGAGGATGAACATCGAACATCGAACTTCAAACATTGAACATCGAAGGGTAGAAAAGAGCTGTGTCCCGAGGGGTTGCCTGGCGGGCAAATGGGTGTAACCTCGCCGCGATATGAAACGGACGCTCATTATTCATGGCTGCTGGGCGGTTGCCGCGATCGCGGCATTCAGCCTCGGCTCAAGAACTGCCGGGCCTTTGTCAAAGGATCAATCGACACCGATAGGACGGCTGGGTGATTTCCGCTCCTCCACGGTTGTGGGAGAGTCAGGGTCGGATGGGCGGACCAGCCGAAGCGGCGGTCGGGCCCTGGAAGACCGCGCGGCAAGCGACCTTGAAAAGGTGTTCGGCAGCATCGCATCCGCTTCCAAAAACCTGGATTTACTCGCCGAGCAGGCATTGAGAGACCCGAGTCCCATCACCCGCCGCCTTGCATTCAGCCTTTTGCTGGAAGCGCTCACCCCTGAAAACGCCGGGGAGATCCGCTCGAAATTGGTGGCGCTCGGAGCGGACGGCGACCAGTGGCGCGACTTCCACTACAGTTGGGGTGCCATTTCGGGCAAAGCGGCCTTCGACCACGCCGCCACCAGCGACGAACCGGATCTGGCGGCGACCATGACCGGCTGGGCCGCCGCCAATCCGGGCGAGGCGCTGACCATGCTCGACAAACTGCCACCGGAAA
>JBEDKU010000322.1:0-7064 GCA_041172045.1 Verrucomicrobiota bacterium
CCATTCCACCTCACCCCCTACGAAACCAAACAACACAAACCTGTTCCCTCAGGACCGGCTAAAGGCATCAACAAAACCAACAAAAAGCTGGCAACGAAAAGGAGACCACTTCAGAATGACCCCGGAACGATTTGTCGAACTGCTTGGATAGTTTTCGCGCTTTCGCCCCGCCGCATTCATTCCGCACTCCCCGCCTCCGGGACCCTGACTGGGCAGTTGATCCGCGCAGTTTGCCTATCCGCCTGATTCGCGATGAACGCGGTATCGATCTAAGCGAAGTTGGCCTCGTCAAAAAACTGGCCAAACCAGCGTCCTGATGCCAGTTTCCGCCCATGAAGTTTGTGATCACACTTGCACTCACAATCGCCCTCAGCCTCGCTGCGCAATCCGAGACAATCACGGTTGGTGATTGCGATATCACTTCCACCGAGATTGGCTGGAGACTCGTAAAACCAGGCATCACACCGGAGCAGGTGCAAACCCTTCGCGAGCATGGTTGGAGTGGGAAGCCAACTGAATCACCTGGGGTATTTAATATGACGCCTAGCGGTGACGCACTGGACGCCATTGCCGCAGCTGTGAAAAACACCAAAGAACTCGAAGCATACACCCTGACTGGAAAATGTCCGGTTACGCTCGAGAGTGCATTCTACAAATGTTCGCGCGACAAATATGGCGGCTATTGCGCAAAAATCACCGCTAACCTCCGAAACCGGGGGAATCGTCAAATCAAAATGATCTCAGCGGCTATTGAGATCCGCGATATCCTCGGCGAACTCCTTTTAACAATTCGAGTTAATCAAGACAATGGCCTGGCAAGTGGGGCAATCGGCGATTTCGGCGGAATGTTTGACCTGAACCAATACATACCCCGCGAGATCCGCCTGACGAGCATTTCACCGGAGAACGTGCGAGTGAGTCTGGAAGTCCGCAAAGTAGCCTATGCCGACGGCGAGATTGTCGAATACGGAAATAAATAAACATCCTGCGGGGGGTAGTCCAAAATAACAGATATTGGGCGGTGACTCGGTAATCACCGCCAATTCAGACCGCCTCCAGCGCAACTCGCGCGATGAAGCCGGAGCGGGATTCGCCGTTTTTCCCGGCTGCGGCATCGATGCGGCGCAGGACGCGCTCCGGGAGGGAGATGTTCAGGCGCTTGGATTTCCCTGACAGGGAGGCGAGATCCACGGAGGTGACTGCCCAGATCATGCCGGCATAGTCGGGATTGGCGGAGTGGCTTTCGATCGCTCGTGGAGGCGGGATTTTTTCCCCCGCGTCGAGGAGTCCCTCGATGTGAAATGCAAGTGCCTCGGCAGCGTTGGAAATAGCCTCGTCCAGGGTGTCTCCCGCGCTGAAGCAGCCGGGAAGGTCAGGAACCTGGACGCCGTAGGCCTTGCCGGGTGCGTGTTCGATGGCGATAGGGTAGTTCATAATGGATGGATTCCCGCTGATTTGAGGATGGCTCGGGCCGTCCCGACCGGCAGGTCTTTTTTCAGGTGCGGCACGGTGACGACGCCGGATTTCAACGGGTGCTTGAATTGGTGAGGGCTTCCCTTCGTGCGGGTTTCTTCCCATCCGTCGTCCTTCAAGAGCCTGATGATTTCGCGGCTGCTCATCGTGTGTAAGATTACACAATCCATGGATTTGGCAAACCTTGAATCGCACCATTCATCAAACTCGGCGTCGCCGGCGAACTGGAACCAGAGGCGTCCGGAGGTCGCTCTTCCACTTCCCGGGATTCCACAGGAAATGCGTGGTCTTCCGCAAACCACGCTAAGACTGACGCCTACGCCCCTGTTCTTCTGAGCGCGTCAATCCCCGATGAACGTCCTCGCCCTCACCATCCTGATATCCTCCTGCCTCGCGGGGATTTTCATCGCCTGTTTCGCCGCGGAAATCCGCCGCTCCCGCCGCACCAGTCCCGAGCGCGACTCGCTGCTGCCTCTCGACCTCGAATCGCCTCCCGTCCCTCCAACGCCGCCCACCATCATTCTTTAACTGAATTCAAAAACCGCCCATGACCACATCCATCACTTACGACGACAAATCGGTCCGCCGCTTCATGATCGCCTCCATCATCTGGGGCGTCATCGGCATGCTCGTCGGCGTCATCGCCGCCACCCAGCTCTCGTGGTGGCAGATGAACGGGAAATTCCTTGAAGCGATCTCGTTCGGTGCCATCAAGGCGGACGGGATTTCCTTCCTCACCTTCGGCCGCCTCCGCCCGCTCCATACGAACGCCGTCATCTTCGCCTTCGTGGGCAACATGATGTTCGCCGGGATCTATTACTCCACGCAGCGGCTTTGCAAAGTCAGGACCGCCTCGGACCTGTTATCCAGCATCCACTTCTGGGGCTGGCAGCTCATCATCCTGTCGGCCGTGGTCACCCTGCCCACCGGCTTCACCCGCGGCAAGGAATACGCCGAACTCATCTGGCCCATCAACATCGCCGTCGTCCTCATCTGGGTGGTGTTCGCAGTCAACTTCTTCTGGACCCTCGCGAAACGCAACGAGCCCAGCCTCTACGTGGCCCTCTGGTTTTACATCGCCACCATCATCACGGTCGCGATGCTTTACATCGTCAACCACCTCTCGCTGCCCACTTCGTTCACCCACTCCTATCCGATTTTCGGCGGTCTCCAGGACGGTCTGGTCCAGTGGTGGTACGGCCATAACGCCGTCGCCTTCTTCCTGACCACGCCCATCCTCGGCATCATGTATTATTTCCTGCCGAAGGCCGCGAACCGCCCGGTTTACTCCTACCGTCTCTCCATCGTCCACTTCTGGTCGCTCGTTTTCATTTACATCTGGGCCGGTCCCCACCACTTGCTCAACACCGCGCTGCCCAAGTGGCTGCAACTCCTCGGCATGCTCTTCTCCCTCATGCTTTGGGCGCCCTCGTGGGGCGGCATGCTCAACGGACTCCTAACGCTTCGCGGCGCGTGGGACAAACTCCGCACGGATCCTGTCATCAAGTTCTTCGCCGCCGCCATCACTTTCTATGGCATGGCCACCTTCGAAGGGCCGCTGCTCTCCATCCGCGCGGTTAACGCCCTCTCGCACTATTCGGATTGGGGCATCGGCCACGTCCACTCCGCGGCCCTTGGCTGGAACGGCTTCATGGCCGCCGGCATGTTCTACTGGCTCGCTCCGCGCCTTTGGAAAACCGAACTCTGGTCCAAGGCTCTCGCCAACATGCATTTCTGGATCGGCACCGTCGGTATTCTCATCTACGTCGCCGCCATGTGGGCCGCCGGCATCATGCAGGGACTTATGCTCGGAGAAGTGGACGCCGGCGGCACCACCCTCAAATACGAGTTTATCGAGACGCTCGAAAGCATCCAGGTCTTCTACATCCTCCGCTCCATCGGCGGCACTCTCTATCTGCTCGGCTTCATCCTCTGCGCCTATAACATCTGGAAGACCGCCCGCTCCGGCACCGCCTATGACGAAACCGTCCAGGTCGCCGTTCTGGAACGCAAACAGAAGGACAACATGGGCTGGTCCGCCGCCCTCCTGAGCGATCCGCTCGCCTACATCTTCCTCGGCATTGCCACCACCATCCTCTGGTTCTTCCTGCCACCCCATGCCGACAAGGTCGCCCTCGTCCTGACCCTGTTGCTCTCGGTGAAAGCCTACTTCGCCTTCAAGGCCTCCACGGAAAAATGGACCAACTGGCACGAGCGCATCGTCGAGAACTACCTGCCATTCAGCCTGCTCGTCTTCGTCGCCGTCGCCATCGGCGGGACCGTCCAGATCATTCCTTCGCTCATCGTGAACCGCGAGAAGAATGTCGAGGGCCGCCTCCAGGAACTCTACACCCCGCTCGAACTCGTCGGCCGCGATCTCTACATTTCCGAAGGCTGCTACAACTGCCACTCCCAGATGATCCGCACGCTCGTCCCCGACGTCATGCGCTACGGTCGCTCCGCAGTGAAGGATGATTACTCCCATCTTGGCGAGTCGCTCTTCGACCATCCCTATCAGTGGGGATCCAAGCGCACCGGTCCGGACCTTGCCCGTGAAGGTGGGACGCTCGCCGTCGGCGCCAAATACATGCGCGTCGGCAAGCGCGGCAACGACTGGCACTTCAACCACTTCCTCAACCCCCGCCAGACCTCGCCCGGCTCCAACATGCCCGCCTACCCGTGGTTGTTTGAGAATACCGCCGACGTGAAGGCCTTGCCTGCCAAGATCGCCGCCCAATCCCGGATCGGCGTGCCATGGCCGCCGATGTCGCAGCATGAAATCCGCGACCTTGCCGAAAGCCAGAGCCAGGAAATCGCCGCCTCGCTCGTCGCCGCCAAGGTCTATCTGCCGGATAAGCCGGATCTTCAGGGCGACGCGCTGCGCAACCACCTGGCCAAGACCCAGGCCATCGCCCTCATCGCTTACATCCAGAAGCTCGGCACCTATCGGGACGTCGTGAAGGACGCCCCGGCCAAGCCCTCCAACCTCAACCCGGACTCGCATCGCGCGACGACGCCTCCTCCCGCGGTGCTTCCCAAACCCTGATCCGCCATGTTCCAACGCATCCTCGTCGAAGAATGGGCCACCTACGTTCCCATCATTTCATTCGTCCTGATCGCCGGCGTTTTCATCGCCGTCACCATCCGCGCCCTGCGGATCGACAAGGGCGAGCGCAGCCGCCTCGCCTCACTTCCATTAGAAGAGCAACCTGAAAATCTGAAATCCTTATGAGCCAGGAACCCAAGCGCGGCCACTTCGCCAAAGAAAAAGGGGAAGTCATCCTTCGTGAACACGAATACGACGGCATCCAGGAATACGACCAGAAACTCCCGAACTGGTGGCTCTTCACCTTCTACGGGGCCATCGTCTTCTTCGTCGGCTACTGGGCGCTCTACTATCACACGAGCATGTTCAAGACCGACCAGGTCATCATCCAGGAAAAGATCGCCGCGGTCCAACAGGCCAAGGACGCCGAGCTCCAAAAAACCCTCGCCACCCTGGACAACTCCACGCTCGTCCACAAGTGGGCCGCCGACCCCGCCATCGTCAGTGCCGGAGAAGTCACCTATCTCACCAACTGCTCCGCCTGCCATGGCCCCGATCTGAGCGCCACCCTGGTCGTCGGTGCGGCGAAGATTCCGCTGCCCGGCCTCCCCATCAACGATGGACAATGGAAATTCGGCAACAAGCCGATGGACATCTTCAAGCTGATCAACAAAGGATCTCCACCGGAAAGCACCGGCAACAACGGCGCCAAAATGCAAGCCTGGGACCAAACCCTCACCCCCAAGCAAGTCGCCGAGGTGACCGCCTTCATCATCGCCAAGGTCCCCGCCGACTTCAAAGACATCCCGGCCCAGTGAGCCCTAAGCGCGCTTCAAGCGGAGCTGCCCGCACGCGTGCGTTCCTCGTGTTCGACATGGCCGCACCTTGCCCGGGCGGCTGTTCGGGGCGCGTGCGCAAATTGCGGCGCTGAAAATTGAAAAATGCGCCCCAAGCAGGATACAGCTTGGACCCGCGCCCGGTTTTGTCCATCGTCCGCCCGCCATGCATTTTCCCGGCACTTATACCGCTCTCATCACTCCGTTTCGCGATGGCGAAATCGACGTTCCCGCCTTTCAGTCCCTCATTGAGCGGCAAATCGCCGCCGGGATCGACGGCATCGTGCCCGTCGGCACCACCGGGGAATCCCCCACGCTCGACACGGAGGAACACATCGAGGTCATCCGCCTCGCCGTGGAATTCGCCGCCGGCCGCTGCCAGGTCGTCGCCGGCACCGGGGCGAACGCCACCGCCGAAGCCATCGAACTGACCGAAGCCGCCGAAGCACTCGGCGCGACCGGCTCGCTGCAAGTGTGCCCGTATTATAACAAGCCCTCGCAGGAAGGACTTTACCTCCATTTCAAGGCCATCGCCGAGTCCACCCACCTGCCGATCATGCTCTACAGCGTGCCCGGCCGTTCCTCCATCGAGATCGCCCCGGAAACCGCCGCCCGCCTCGCCGCGGATTGTCCGACCATCGTCGCCATCAAGGAAGCCGGCGGCTCGGTGGACCGCATCAACCAGCTCGTGCAAGCCCTGCCCGCGGATTTCGGCATCCTCTGCGGTGACGATCCACTCACCCTGCCCTTCGTTTCCTGCGGTGCCACCGGACTGGTTTCCGTCGCCTCGAACCTCATTCCGGAAATCATCGTCCAGCTCGTCAAAGCCTGCCTCAGCGGAAATTTCCCCGAGGCACTCGCCCTGCAAAAGCAATACTACCCGCTGATGCGTGGCCTGATGTCGCTCGACGTGAACCCGGTCCCGATCAAAACCGCCGTCGCCCTTCAGGGCCACTGCCTGCCGGACCTGCGCCTCCCGCTCGCCCCCATGAGCGATGCGAACACCGCCAGCCTCGCCACCCTTCTCAAGTCCTATCAACTTCTTCCTTCATAAATTTCTTCATCTTCACTTCGACGTTCAATGTTGAACGTTCGATGTTCGATGTTCCCAATCCCAAACACCATGCCATCACCCAAACTCTTCGCTCCCGGTCCCGTCGATGTTTCGAAGGAAACCTTCGCCGCCATGTCGCAAACCATGATCGGCCACCGCGGCAAGGATTTCGAGGAACTCTACGCCTCGACCCAGCCCGGCCTGCAGGAAATCTTCGGCACCGCGCGTCCGGTATTCCTTTCCACCTCCTCCGCCTGGGGCGTGATGGAAGGCGCGCTGCGCAACCTCGCCAAAAAGAAAGTGCTCTGCCTCTGCTGCGGCGCGTTCTCCGACAAGTGGCTCGACGTCGCCAAAAAATGCGGCTTCGAGGCCGAGGCCGTGCAAGTCGAGTGGGGCCAAGCCATCGATCCCGAAGTCGTCCGCGCCAAGCTCGCGGAAGGCGGCTTCGACACCGTCACCTTCATCCACTCGGAAACCTCCACCGGCGTGCTCAACGACCTCGTCGGAGTTTGCAAAGTCGTGAAATCCTTCCCGGACACCATGCTCATCGTGGACAGCGTTTCCTCGCTCTCCACCGTGCCGATGGACATGGACGCGAACGACATCGACGTCATGCTCGCCGGCGTCCAAAAAGCACTCGCGCTGCCTCCCGGCC
>JBEDKU010000323.1:0-7516 GCA_041172045.1 Verrucomicrobiota bacterium
TCCGTGGACTGTGCCACCGTCCACTCGACATCCGCGAGGCTCCGGTCGACTACGAATTCGAACGCCTGGCCGCTCCACACCGGATTGGAAAGCCCCTGACCGTTGAGCGGATTGCTCTGCAGCGCGTATTCGAGGAAGTTCGATTGTCCGTCGTGATCGTCATCCTCATCGCCGGAGGTCGCGGCAAGCCCGTAACCCGCCGCCCAGCCGTTGTAGGAAACCACCGGCTCACCGATGCGCGCGAGCACGCGGGTGGAGAAACTGGTGTAAGTCGTGTAAGTCCCGTTGAACCATAACAGGCATTCCTGTTTCCCGTGACCCACCGGCACGATGGGACGCAGGTTGTCGGCGGCGGAGTTCACCGTGATCTGTGTCCAGCTGAACGTGAGCCCGCCATCCGCGGTGAAGCCTCGATAGATTTCATAGCGGTCGCCGCCGCGCAGCGGGACCGAGTTGATGTCGCCGATCGCGAACGGGTTGGCGGCGTTGGTGGAGATATAGACAATCCTCGGATCATCCGGGTCGAGGCACATGCCGCCGCCGTAGTCGTCCTCACCGGAGTAGAGCGGCCGCCCGCCGTGGGCGATGAAGCGGCGCTGCCACGCGGTGCCGGTCCAGCGGGCATAGTAGTAATAGATGCGGTCGTTGTTCCAGCCGGTGCCGGTGACGTCGTCCTTTTGCACTTGGAATGCGCAGGTTGGCACGCCGCCCTCGCCGTATTGCACGTCCCACGTCCAGCCGCGTCCGGTGGGGATCCATTGGTTCGGGCCGTCGCCCGCGCCCCAGGCGGCGTTGGAGAATGGATAGACGACATTGCCCTTCTCGCCGGCATCGTGGTCGAGCGGGATGTTCGCCAGGGTGTCGATGAGCGTGCCGTCGGTTTTGTAGAGCCCGCCGTTTTTGTAATACATGTGATAGACCGAATTCTCCACATCGCGCGGGTGGCCGTCGGTGTAGATCAGGTCGATGCGGTCCACGCCGTTCGAGCAGTAGCGCGGGTAGGGCCGGGTGTTGCCGCTGCCGGTGCCGACGAGCTGGCGGGGAGCGCCCCAGGACGCGCCGTTGTTGGTGGAGAGTGACAGCGTGGGGTTGAAGTTGATGCAGCGGGAGAAGTTGTAAATCGTGTTGGATTCGCCGCTGAGCGGATAGGTGTTGGCGTAGGTGTTGTTCGCGGGCATGGCGACGATGACTTCATTTCCCCAGTCGGCGTCGGTGGTGGGCAGGGGGACCAGCGAGGTGCGCTGGAAGAAGCGCGTGCCGGCGATGTGCTTGGAATAGACCACCAGCAGCTTGCCGTCGGGCAGCACGGTGATGGACGGGTTGTTGTGGTCGTCAAGCTGTTGGGAGTTGCCGGTGCTGATGATCATGTGGGAATTTTCCCCCGTGGCGAGATTGCGCCGGGTGACGCCGGTCTGGCCGGTGCCTTTCACGTAGCCGGAGTAGAGCGATCCTTGGTGGAGGATGGCGCGCTCGTCATTGAACCACGTCCAAGCCCCGTCCGGCGCGATCTCGGTGGCGCCTCCCGGCAGTGGCGGCACGATATAAGTGCCGTAGCCGATGCCGTCGAACCAGATACGCGAGTTGGTCGCGTTTGCGTTGAAGATCGGGCTCGGGTTGATGAATACCTGCAGCACACCGCTGGCATCCACGGTGGCCTGTCCCAGTTTCGCACGGATCATCGTGCGGTCGGCTTCGGCAAACGTGGTCGGGGCGGAACTTCCGGTGAAGGTGGCCGTGCTCGCCGGCGAGGTCGTCGCGGCGGGAAAAGTGGCCGTGCCGCTGGTGCCGTAGAAGTTTGAGGTGGCACCGCTGGAAAGCCCGGCGTCGATCTGCCAGTGGACGCCGCCGGCCACCCAGAAGAAGACGTGCACGTCGTAGGTGCCGGGCGTCACTCCGGTGACCGTTTGTTTCAACGCTGGAACGGCTTCTCCGCCACCACCTTCAAAGATCGTGCCAACCCCGCCGATCGTGGCGGCACTTGCCACGCCGGTGCGCAGCGACCAGTTGCTGTCCGTGTAAACATTGGCCGTGGCGACTGGGGCGAACGCATTTCCATCCACCCGCGTGATGTTGGTCGTGGTGGCATCCACGTAGGTGATCTGGGCTTGCAGCGGTTGGAGCGCGAAAAGCGTAAGGCAGACTGGAATCAGTAATTTGGGTTGGGTCATGAACGTGAACGGGCGGCGCTGGTTTGGAAATCGGAACGGACGGGTGGCATCCGGTTTGCAGGGAACGATCCCACAGCTTCGCTGGAATTCCTTCAAGAAACAGCCGGAAAAATGGGGAGGCGGCCGGGTTTGAGCGACCGCCCCCATTAAGGGGGAGAGGCCGGAATCCAGTTGTTTGTGGGAAATTTTCACGCCTACATCACGGCGAATATTGCTTTCGAAACCCCTCGTTCCTTCAAAACCCCCGTCGATACCACCCTCTTATGAAACCCAAATCCGTCACCCGCAACCTGCTTTCCTTGATGGTTCTTGCCGCTTCCTCCGAGCTCCAGGCCGCCAATTTTACGTGGGATCCCTCGCAGACGCCACTCACTCCATCCGGTGGCACGGGCGCCTGGAATCTATCTGACACTTTCTGGTCGAATGGTGCGACGGATGTCGCCTGGGCCGACACCACCGGACTCCTCGACACCGCGACCTTCGGTGGATCGGCGGGCACCGTGACGCTTGGGACCAACCTCGGAGCCAAGGGATTGGTCTTCGGCACCACCGGCTACACGATCACCGGCAGCACGCTCACGCTTGGCGTTTCCGGTATCGATGCGAGCGCGCTTTCCAGCGGAACCACCACGATCTCCAGCAACGTGGCCCTAGCTAATGGAAATCAAGCCTGGAACGTCGGCTCCGGGGCGACGCTGGCGTTCAACACCGGTACTTTCACCCGCTCCACGGGAGCCACGCTGAATCTATCGGGCGCTGGCACGGTATCCTCAAGCATGACGGGAATCGCCAACGATGCCAGTGGCATCGTGGGTCCATGGCTGACGGTAGGCACCGGCTCGGCCACCACTTACGCGCAGCTTTCCGGTGGGAATCTCGCGGCTTATACGGGCGGGACTTCGGGGTTGGCCAATGCCATTCCTTCAGGCTCCACTTCCGCCAACAACTATACCATCACCTCTGCCATCGCCGCCACCTACGGGGTGAACCGCACCCTGAACACCCTCCGCAACACGGTGGGTGCCAGCACGATCACCATGGGCAACAGCACCAGCCAGATCAATTTGATCGTTAACGGCATTTTGAACTCCGGCACGGGAACCCTGACCATCGCCCAAGGCGGCACCAGCACTTCCAGTGGTTTGATGGTCGGCGCGAACAATGGCAGGGAACTGGTGCTGAACGCGGCGAACGCGCAGATCGCCATTAGCGGGCGCATCATCAACAACACCGGTGGCGCATCCTCGGTGACGGTCACCGGCCCGAACGCGGTGACCTTCGGCGGAACCAACACCTTCACCGGTGATCTGACTGTCAATGGCACGCTGACCGCCGGGACCGGACAAAGCACCGCTCCCACCGCGAGCAACCTCGGTGCGCTTCAACCGGCTTCCAACAGGAACATCATCGTCAATAGCGGCGGAACGCTTTCACTCACCGGCGGCAACGTCCTCGGCACGGGTGCAAGCACCAATACGCTTTCCAACACCACGCTCGTCGTGAATGCGGGAGGACTTTTCCTCTCGGGGCTGGATGGATCGGGCACCGGTTGGTGGAATAAAATTGGCGCAACCAATCTCAACGGTGGCACGATCCGCGTCGGTAGCGGCGCGAACACGGGAGCTTTCCAAGGCCTCGCTCTGATCGGCACCGTCACCGTTGGCGGAAGTTCGGTATCCTCGATTGAAAACTTTGCGGCCTCCAACAGCGCCGCCAACGGCGTGCACCTCGGCCAGAACGCCACGGCGAGCCAATCCATCACTTTCAACGTGGCGGATGTCACGGGC
The DNA here is from genome assembly GCA_041172045.1 of Verrucomicrobiota bacterium. Classification (GTDB taxonomy): domain Bacteria; phylum Verrucomicrobiota; class Verrucomicrobiia; order Verrucomicrobiales; family Akkermansiaceae; genus Luteolibacter. The sequence continues at coordinate 3,956 of JBEDKU010000323.1, forward strand.
AACTCCGCAACGGACTTGAGCGTCTCCACCAACCTGCTCAACACCTCCGCCAACCTCACCGCCAGCGGACTGACCAAGACCGGAGCCGGCACCATGACTCTGACAGGAGCGAACGCTTACACCGGCGGCACTGTAATCAGCGAGGGCACTCTTCAAATTGGCGCGGGTGGTACCGCCGGATCCCTCTCCGGATCCAGCGCCATCACCAACAACGCGAACTTCGTCCTCAACCGTTCCGACTCGTTCGCCGTGTCCAACGCGATGAGCGGGAGTGGAAATCTCACGAAGCTCGGAGCCGGCACGGTCACCCTATCCGGAGCCCTCACTCACGGCGGTTCCACCGCGATTTCCAACGGCGCGCTCGCATTCACCACCTCGCAGTCGTCGATCGGTTCGCTCGCCGTGACGAACTCCGCCGGGCTCAGCGTCAAGGCGGCCGCCGCGGGCTCCACGCTTCTGACCACCTCCTCGCTCACCCTGGGGACGTCGGGAACGAGCAATCTGACCTTCGATTTCAGCAACCTCAACACCACGGCCGCCCTCATCAACACCGGCGTGTTCACCGCCAACGGCACCATCAACCTGGTGCTCAGCAACGCGGGTGTGCTCGGTTCCGGCACCCACACGTTGATTGATTACACCTCGTTTTCCGGCAGCGGTGTATTGCCCGGCGGAACCTTCACCCTCAGCCCGCGAAGTTCGGGTGTGCTCGCCAATGACTTGAGCGGCACCGCGCTTAACCTCAACGTCACCAACGACACGCCGAAATGGACTGGGCTCGACAATGGAAACTGGCAGACCGGCTCCACTGGCGCGGGTTCCAACTGGAAACTCGTGACCGGTGGAACCACTACCGATTTCATCAGCGCGGACAACGTGCTCTTTGACGACAGCGCCTTTGGAACCACCGCGCTGTCCATCAACGCGGCCAATGTTTCCCCCACGACGGTGGTCTTCGACAACACCTCGCTCACCTACTCGGTCTCGGGTTCGTTCGGCATCGCGGGTACCGGAACGCTCAGCAAGAACGGCGGCGGTTCGCTCACACTGGAAACGACTAACAGTCACTCCGGCGGCACCACGCTCAATCTCGGCACGCTTAACGTGAACAACGCCTCGGCTCTTGGCTCCGGCTCCCTGACCATCACCGGCGGCACGCTCAACAATACCAGTGGCGCGGCGATCGTCTCCACCACCAACAACGCCCAGACCTGGAGCGGCGATGTTGCTTTCACCGGTTCGAACGACCTCGATCTCGGCACCGGCGCGGTCACCTCCACCGGCACCGGCAATCGGACCGCCACCGTGAGCGCGGGCATTCTCACCGTCGGTGAATTAAAAACCGCCGCCGGCCAGGGTTTCGTGAAACAAGGTGCCGGAACGCTTGTCCTCACCAGTACCGATGCCGGCTCGGCCGCGAGTGTCGTCAACGGCGTCCTCAACGTCGCCGCGGGTACGCTCCAGATGAACCGCACCGGCGCGCTCTCCGCCGCCAGCGGCGACCTAACCGCATCCGGCATCACCGGCGGCGGAAGCATCACCAACGGCGCCGCCGCCGTCCGCTGGCTGTTCTCCAACCCCACCTCCGGCACCCATACTTTCTCCGGCACCCTCGCCAACGGCCCGTCCGCCGCCCTCGGCTTCAACAAGAGCGGCGCTGGAACCCAGGTTCTCTCCGGATCCAACTCCTACACCGATCTAACGACCGTCACCGGCGGCGAACTTGTGATCAGCGGTGCCAACAGCGGAGCGGGAACCAACGTCGCGCTTTCAGCCGGCAAGCTGACGCTCGCCAACGCTCAAGCGCTAGGCACCTCGGCGCTCATCACGATGTCGGGCAACAACACCGCCACCCTCGCCATCGCAACGGACGGCGGGGACAATGTTTACGCGATCAATCAGGGCACGACCACGAACTCCGCGATCATCTCCGACCGCGCGACGGTCGGTGCCGGCATCAACCACAACCTGACCACCTCGGCCACCGCGCCGATCGGTGGCGGATCCATCAGCTTCACCAGTGGATCCAACGTCACCTCGGGCAACGGACGGGTTTCCTTCGATGTCTTCAACCTGGGTGCGGGCACGGTGCAAACCACCTTGCTCAATCCGACCAGCGCCAACGTCACCATCGGCTCGGTCACCAAGTCCCTCAACGCCGCAGCCCAGACGCTTGATCTGGGCGGCACCTCCACCGGCAACCAGATCACCGGAGCGATCACCAACGGAACCGCCACGGTCGGACTCGCCAAAAGCAATTCCAGCGTCTGGGCACTCAGCGGAGCGAGCACCTACACCGGAGCCACCACGGTTTCCGGCGGCTCGCTCTATGTAAACGGATCCCTCGGCAACACGGCGGTGACCGTTGCCGCGGTGTCCGGCACCGCCCGCCTGGGTGGAGACGCCGTCATCGGCTCGGGAACCGCTTCGCTAACGGTTGCCGCCAACGGGGTGCTCGCCCCGGGAAATTCACCGGGAACGATCACGGTCAACGGCTCCACCACCCTCAACAGTGGATCGCTTTTCGAATATGAATATCAGGGCGGCGGTTCCAGCGCCGACCTCGTTGATGTCAACGGCACGCTCACGATCAACTCCGGCGCCCTCATCAGCCTGACCGACCTTTTCAATAGCTACAACGAAGGCGACAAGTTCACGCTGTTCGCCTACGATACGCTCGTCGGCACCTTCGACGCCTACGCGGACGACACCGCCTACACCATCAACGGTGGCGAGTGGCTGATCAACTACAACGACGAGACGGCCGGTCTGAACGGTGGCGCGGGTGCCAGCTACATCACGATGACGGCGGTTCCGGAACCCGCCGCAGCCTTGATCGGCGGACTTGGCCTGCTGGCATTGCTGCGCCGCCGCCGCGATTGATCGGCGGACGCGCGGTTCCTTCCCCGGTTCGTCGTGCGCCCTTGACGGGGTGCGATGGCCGGGGAAACTGAAAGGGATTCCGGCGAGTGCCCGGAAATTTTTCTCCGCATCGTGCGAACGTATCCGCAACTTCTTCTGCTTTGCCTGCTTTTGGATTTCTCCGGAGTCCGGGACGGCCGTGCCGCGATGGTCGCCTTCGGGCCCTACGAACCGGATGACCAGACACTGCACCTGTGGCATCTCGACGAGAGCAAACCTCCCTTCGCCGACGCGGTGGAAGAGGGGACGCCGTTGCTCGGGCTTTTCAACGGCGCCCGGCCCGGCCAGCCCTCACTGCCATTGTTAGGTAAATCCATTTCATTTCACGCGGCCGCCGGCGGGACCGCCGGGGCGTCCGACTTCAAAGGTGCGGTCCTAACCGCTGCTCCCCGCCTGCACAATGGGAAGGGTGACAACGCGCCCGTCGGATTCCGCTACTTCGGGCCGGACGGTGCCTTCACGTTTGAAATGGTGGTCAAACTCGACCAACTGCCGCACGAGGCGCCCGGCATCGCCCTGGACCTCCTCACGATGGAAGGCGACGGCTCCGACCGGGTTTTCGCCTGGAAGATCGAAAAAGAGGGCTTCCTGGTTTTCATCCCGCTGCCTCATTGCGGGGCCAGCGGCGGAGCGATCGCG
>JBEDKU010000324.1:0-6585 GCA_041172045.1 Verrucomicrobiota bacterium
TGGCGCGACCTCGCCGGCACCCGCCTGCAATTCGAGAATCCCTCGCCGAAGTCCACCCCGGACGCCGAGGCGCTCGACATGGACCAGGCGGGCATCATCGGCGACATGACCGCCTCGCGGAAGAACAAGGTGCCGACGGTGAGCGAGGAGGAATTCCACGAGCTCTATCAAAACAATCAGGACATCCCCCACGAGTGGCGGAACACCCTCTATCTGGAATGGTTCAGCGAGATCAACGGCCGGGTGGTGATCGAGACGGCGTCCTTCAAGCTGACGATTTCCCCGCACGAGTGGGAGATGGACGAGGACGCGGAGGACGCGCAGAAGCTGGCGAACCTGAACTCGATGCGGGACTTCATGGCGCAGGTGATCCGCCGCAGGAATCCCGAGGGGCCGGAGCCGGAAATTTCCGACGAGCTCGACGAATTCGCCTGGGAGGAGCGGCTCAAGGAATCCGACCGCCTGACAGACGCCTATCAGGAAGTTCTGGAGAAATATATGGAGGACGTGGACAGCGAGCAGAAGGAGGCGTTCGTCATGGGTTGGGACGGTCTGCTGGACGCGCTCGCCGAGCGCGACGAAGCGGGTGAGGAATATGACGACGACTTCCCGGGCGGCGGGTCCGATCGGGATGATGACGGTTTCACGTCCTTTGGCGCTGGCGACCCGGATGAGGATGATTTTGACGACGAGGAAGATGACGACTACACCGAGGAGGAAGACCACCCGCTGCAGGCGAAGGCCCAGGAACTCGCGATGCGGGCGATGGATGTTATCGAGCGCGACGCCGGCCCCGGCACGCCGTCCTACATCCTGATCACCAATCTGCTCCAAGTGAGCGGCAAGCTCGCCGGCGTACTTTACGGGCGCGGCAGCGGCTATCAGCCGGAAACCGGATTTGTGCTCGCCGTCCTCAAGCGCTGCCTGAACTGGCTCAACGACGCGGTCGGCGCCTGCCAGCAACTGACGGAACTCGAGCGCGATCCCGACCAGAGGGCCGCCTTGGAACACATCCGCAGCTCGATGTTCGAAATCCGCGACAGCATCGTGGAAATGCGCCGGGAGCTGAAATAACCGGCCTCCCATGAGTTTCCACCTGCCATCCTGAAATGCGTTCCATCATCCCACTGATCATCGGTCTGGTCGTCGGCGTCGCCGGGGCCATCCTGTTTTCCCAGAGCATGCCACCCAAGGAAGGATCCGCCGAGGAGCGGGTGGGCAAGCTGGAGGTCGAGTTGAAGCGCGCGAACAACCGCGTCGCCGCGCTCGAAGGCGGGGATCCTAACAAGCGTCGCCGTCCCGGACAGAACGTGACCGACCGGTTGCGGAGCATCGCCGAGGATCTGCGGGACGGCAAGCCGGTGAGCCCGGACGACGTGTTCCGCGCCACCCAGCCGTTGATCCGCGACCTCGCGCCCTTGTTCGACCGGATCCGCGTCCGCGAGTTGCAGCGCCAGACCGACGCCAAGGCCGGCGAACTCGCCCGCAAGTATTCGCTCAATCCCGCCCAACAGGAATCGCTCAAACAATGGCTCGACCAGAACGCCGCCGATGAGGCCAAGCGCTACACCGATCTGATTTCCCAGGACGGCACCCGGCTCGAGGATCTCGCCAAGGCCGCCACCGACGTGAAGGTGGAGAACGGACTCGAAAAATTCATGGAGCGCACGCTCAGCGCCGACAAGCTTGCGGCCTTCAAGTCCGACCGGATGCTGGAAAAGGTCGGAAAAGTCCAACAGGAGGCCGACATGAAGGTCACCCGCCTGGACGGCATCGTCACGCTGGACGACACGCAGCGCGGCCAGGTGTTCGGCGTGATGGCACGCGGGGCAAGGGACTTCGATCCGGCGATGCAGTTCGAGGGACTTGGCACGGACACCGCCGCCCTCGGTCCCGGATCATCCAAACAGGACGCGATCCTGGCGATCCTCCGGCCGGAGCAGCGCGAGGCCTATCAGGCCGAGCGGGCGAAGCGGCGGGCGGCGGCGCAAAAGGAAATGGAGGCCATCGGACTCGCCCTGCCCGCCGATTCGAACCTGCACGACCCGCTTGATTTCTAATTCATTCATGAGTGTCACACCCGCCATCGACATCCGTTCCCTGCGGGTGGATTACGGAAATTTCGTCGCCGTGGACGATCTCACGCTCACTGTGCCGCCCGGCGAGGTGTTCGGCCTGGTAGGCCCTAACGGTGCGGGAAAGACCAGTACCTTCCGCGTGCTCACCACGCTGATGGAGCCGACGTATGGCGAGGTCGTCCTCAGCGGTGTGGACGTGCTCGAAGACATCGAGACCGCGCGTCGCATCATCGGCTACATGCCGGACCTCGCGCCGGTGCCGTCGGATCTGAAGGTCTGGGAATTCCTGGAGTTTCATGCTGCCGCCTATGGGTTGGGAAACCGAGTGCAACGCCGCGAGCGGGTGGCCGAGTGTCTTGATGAGGTGGCTCTAACCACCCAGCGCGACAGTTGGTGCAAGGAACTGTCCCGCGGCCAGACGCAGCGCGTGGTGCTGGCCAAGACGCTGCTGCACCGGCCGCGCGTTCTCATTCTCGACGAACCGGCGAGCGGCCTCGATCCGCTCGCCCGCCGTGATCTGCGGCAGGCGCTGCGAAAACTCGCCGCTACCGGTGCCACCGTTTTCGTCAGCTCCCACATCCTCAGCGAGCTTGCGGAAATGTGCTCTTCCCTCTGCGTGATGAACCGGGGAAAACTGCTGGCCTCCGGCACGGTCGGCGAGGTCCGCGACCAGCTCGGCAGAAACGAGCGGACACTTACCGTCAGCCTGCTCAACCGCCACGAGGAAGCCGCCGCCTGGTTAGGAGCGCGGGCTTTCGTCCATGATCTCCGTATTTCCCATCAACAAGTGATCTTCGGCTTCACCGGAACCGACGACGGCCAGGCGGATCTGATGGAAGGCCTGATCCAGCTCGGCATCCGCATGCGGGCCTTCGAGGAAAAACGCTCGTCATTCGAGGACATCCTCGTGGAAGTCGCCGAAAGCAACCGCCTGTCATGAACGCCAGTCACGAATCCCAACGTCATGCCGGTTGGAAAATCTGGGAGAATCCGATCTTCCGGCGCTATTGCCAGTCCCGTCTGCGGCTTCGCGGGTTGGCGGTGGCGCTTCTGATCGCCGTGCTCATCGCCGGCTTCATTTTTTTCATGTCCCGCACCGTCGGGATGCACCGCGCGCACTTGAGCGTGGCGGATGCGGAGCGGGGCGCGCTGATTCCGCTGCTGGTTCTCCAATCGCTGATCCTATTCGTGTTAGGCACCGCGCAGGTCTCGGGCGGGATGACGGCGGAGACGGACGAGGGCGTCATCGACTATCAGCGGCTGATCCCGATGAGCCCGATTTCCAAGGTGCTCGGCTATTTGTTCGGGCTGCCGGTAAGGGAGTATCTCATGTTTGCCGTCACCCTGCCGTTCACCGCGTGGGCGCTGTGGAAAGGGGAGGTGGCAATGGGTGTGTGGGTTCCGCTGTATGCCGTTTTCATCACCACCACACTCACCTATCACTTAACCGGTTTGGTCACGGGCACCGTGGTGAAGAACCGGCGCTGGGCGTTTCTCATCTCCATCGGCCTGGTGTTCTGCCTCTACACGGTGGTGCCGCAGATGGCGCGGTTCGGGCTGGTGTTTTTCAAATACCTGACGATCACGCCGGTATTCATGGAAAGCCTGCCGGGCATCCTGCCGCAGACGGCGGCCTCCATCGTCGCGACCGGACAGAAGCTCGCGCCCGAGGTCAAGTTTTTCAATCTCGGCTTCCCGGAAGCGGTCTTCACCGTGTTCTGCCAAGGCGGGCTGATTCTCACCTTCATCGTGATGTTGTGCCGCCGCTGGCGCAGGACCGAGTCGCTGCTACTCGGGAAAATCTGGGCGACCGGCTTTTTCATCTGGGTGCAGATTCTTTTGCTAGGCAACGCGCTACCACTGATCGAGCCCGGCAACCTGTTCCCCTCACGGGAAATTTCACGACGCGTGCTCGACTGGAGCGGCTGGGCGCCGAAAGCCTGGGAGGCCGTGGCGATGTCCGGAGTTTACGGGTTCGCCACGCTGCTGCTGTTGTTCGCCATGACGCACATCATCACCCCGTCCGCGGAGATCCAGATCCGCGGCTGGCGACGGGTCCGCAAGGAAGGCAGGGCATCGCTGCCCGTGCTCTCGGATGCGGCGACCGCTTTTGGATGGGTCGTCATCATGGCCTTGGCCGGTGCGGGCGGGTGGTTCGTCTTCACCCAGGCGCTGGTGGAATCGCGCTGGTTCCCGGGTCACGAGGTGCCGTTCAAAACGCTCGGATTTTTCACCGTGGTCATGTTGTCGGGCGGCCTGGGATTCCATGCGTTGCTGGAAGCGAAGGACGGGCGGGTCGTCGGCCTGGCGGTCATCCTCGTGGGAATCGTCCCGCTGATGGTCGGGGCCGTGCTCAGTGCTTCGAACGACCGGCTGATCCCGGCCGCCGCCTGGTTGTTCGGGATTTCCCCGGCAAGCGCGCCGGTCTATGCGTCCGCCACCCTACTCTCGATCAACGAGCTGCCGGCTGATCTCGCCCGGGCGGTGCCGCGGGCGTTCTATTTCTGGCAGGCGGTCTCGGTGCTGGTCATGCTTTGGCTTGTCGCCCGGTTACGCGCCGCGCGAAAGGCGATTGCCGAAAGCGCGGTGATCCGCGAGCCGTGATCAGCGCTTCAATTTCCGTGTGATCATCCCTAGCGCCTCCTCGGCTTCCGAGACGCGCAGGAGCTTGGAGACAACAAAATAGGCGCCCGAGGCGACGCCGATGGTCAGGCCGAGGTAGGCGATCTTGAGCACGAGCTGGGTTCCGGCCAGATTGTTGAAAAGGAACCGGTTCGCGAGCTCACACAGTCCGGCCATGACCGCTCCGGCGACCAGCAGTTTCCCGGCCAACAGCAGCAGCCCGCCGGTCTCCAGCTCGCCCGCGAATTTCCGCATCGCCAGATAGAGCAGCAGGAAATTTACCGACGCCGTGATGCTCGTGGTGAGTGCCAGCGACTCGTGGCCCCATTTGAAAACGTAGACGAAGAGGTAGTTGAAGCCGAGGTTCAGCCCGAGTGCCAGGAAGCTCACCAGCATTGGGAACCAGCGCTTGTCGATGGCGTAGAACGCCGGTTGCAGGACCTTGAGCGCGGCGTAGAAAACCAGCCCGTATCCGTAGGCCCGCAGCGCCAGCGCCGTTTCCATCCGCTGGTGCGCGGTGAAATTCCCGTGCTCGTAAATCACGCTGATGATCGGCTCCGCCAGCACCGCCAGGCCGATGGTTGAGGGGATCACCAGGAACGCCACCAGCCGCAAGCCCTTGGCCAGGGTTGGCCCGAAGTCGGCGGAAATGCCGTTGATCGCCGCGCGCGAGAGCGCCGGCAAGGTGACCGTCGCCACCGCCACACCGAAGATGCCGATGGGCAACTGCATCAGCCGGAACGCGCAGTTCAACCAGCTCACCGCGCCCGCGCCGACGTGGACGGCGAACATCGAGTTCACCACCACGTTCACCTGCACCACGGAGGAGGAAATCACCGCCGGCCCCATCAGCCGCAGGATTTGGCGCACGCCGGGATCGCGCCATTGGAAATCCGCCGCGAACCGGTAGCCCACCCGCCACAGCGCGGGAAACTGGCAGACCAGCTGCGCCAGCCCGCCGATGACCACGCCGATGGCGAAGCCGATGAGACTGCGCGGCCCCCACGACGGATCCATCCAGTAGCCGAACGCCGCGCCGCCGATCATCGAGCCGAGATTGAAAAAACACGATGACAGCGCCGGCATGCCGAAGACGTTTTTCGCGTTGAGCATGCCCATCACCAGCGCGGCCAGGGAGACTAGCAGAATGAACGGGTACATCACCCGCACCATCGTCACCGTCAGCGCGAGATCCTGCGGGCTGTAAACCCGGTGGCTGTTGTCGCTGCGGGCCAGCGAGGTGAGCAGATCGACGATCCACGGTGCCGCGAGCACGCCGGCCAGCGTGACGAGGCTCATGAAAACGGCGGCCAGCGTCATCATTTTGTTCGCCAGCGCCCAGGCGGACCCGTCGCCCTCGGACTTGAGCTTCTTGGAAAACGTCGTCACGAACGCCTGCGACAGCGCGCCTTCCGCGAACAAGTCGCGCAGTAGATTCGGCACGCGGAAGGCCAGCTGGAAACAATCCAGCGCCGCGCCCGCGCCGAAGATGGTGGTGAACATCACCTCGCGCGCCAGCCCCAGCACGCGGCTCGCCATCACGGCGGCGCTGACTTTCCAGGTGGCTTTGGCGGACATCAGGCGAGCAGCTTTTTGCTGCTCACTTCCACCTTGAGCACGGCGCGTTCGCCGGGGGGCAGGGTGGTTTGGTTCATCGCGATGTTGCCGGATTCCACGCAGACCATGTGCAAATATTCCTCGTCGCCGAAGTCGGGCATGCGGATGGATTTGTCGATCCATGGGTTCCACACGACGGTCGCGTCAGAACCGGATTTCTCGATCCGGATCGTGCGGCCGAAGCCGGGGTCCTCGATCTCCACGGCGGCGGTCGAGTCCGGATAGACGCGCTCCACTTCGCTCGCGATCCGGATGGCGTCGGAGGAGT
>JBEDKU010000325.1:0-3693 GCA_041172045.1 Verrucomicrobiota bacterium
ATCCGCATCCCATCCGCGTGATCGCCCCGAACAAAGCGCCCAAGGCCCTGTTGGAAACCCTCGACCACAAGGCCCGCGTGGTCGCGGATCTCGGCGTGCAACTTTTCATACCACTGCATTTCGACCACGAGTTCGCGAAAATGGAAGCGGCGGAATTCCTTGAAAAGCTCATGGCCGCGCCCGTCCGAACCATCGCCGTGGGTGAGGATTGGCGTTTCGGACACAACCGTAGCGGCGACGTGCCGTTTCTCGAAAGGGAAGCCGCCCGGCATGGCTTCAAGCTGGAAGCCGTGCCTCCGGTCATGCACGACGGCGACCGGATCAGCAGCACCCGAATCCGCCAGGCGATCCGCGACGGAAATCTCGGCGACGCGGAGCAGATGCTCGGCAGACCTTACACGATCACCGGCACCGTGGTGGAAGGCCGCAAACTCGGCCGTACCATCGGCTTCCCGACCGCCAATCTCACGACCGGCGAGGCGCAACTCCCGCCCGATGGCGTATGGGCCGTTCGCGCCCTGCTGCCGGACGGCGTCAGGCTCGACGGCGTCGCCAATCTGGGCCTGCGCCCGACCGTCGGCGGCACCACCCGCTCGCTCGAAGTCCACCTGTTCGACTTCACCGGCGACCTCTACGGCCAGGAACTCGAAATCCGCTTTGAAAAGCACCTCCGCGCCGAAATCCAGTTCGCCTCGTTAGACGCGCTCCGCGTTCAAATCCAACAGGATGTGAATGCCGCTCGGGACCTTTTCGCGAATAATCCGGCGGTTTAAAGCGACGAGCTTGACAGCCCGAAAGTTCATGCGAACACTCTTCCAATGAACAGCATTTCACCCATCGTCGCCAAGCTTCTCCGAGCCATCGAAATCAAGCTTTCCCCCTACTTCCGGCAGCGCCCCGTGATCCGGCGGCGGCTCGAACAACAGCTTGAATTTCCCTGGCTTTCAAAAAGATGAATTTCCCGGATTTTACGCTTACTCTCGCCGTGCAAGCCCTCTATATGTCGCGGCAACCTTCGCATGGAGACATTCAAACCCATTCATTTTTCCCGTGGCTGTGCCGCCTTGTTGGCCAGCGCCTCTTTCGTTCTTCCCTTGTCGGGCGGTGAAACCCGCGGCGGCGGCCTCGCATCCAACGAGCTTTCCCGCCGCAGCGTCGCACTCGACGAGGCCCAGGAACTCCTTCGAAAAGGCGATGAAGCCTACACCGCGGGGCGCTACAGCCAAGCCGTCGAAGCCTACGGCGGCGCGCGTGAACTGATCCCGAACGCTCCCATCACCGCCGAGCTGCGCACCGCCGCCACCGAGCGCTACGCCCAAGCCTCCGTCGAGCACGCCCGCATCCTGTCCCGCGGCGGCGATGTGGCTGGCGCAAAAGCGGTGGTGGACAAGGTGCTCGCCGAGTCCGTCGCCCCGAACAACCCCGGAGCGGTCGCCTTCCGCGCCCAACTTGACGATCCGATTCGCACCAATCCGGCGCTCTCCGCGGCTCACGCCAAAGATGTCGATACCGTGCGCCGCCTGCTTTACACCGCCGAGGGAGCCTACAATCTCGGAAAATACGACGAGGCGAACGCCAAATACACCGAGGTGTTGCGCGTCGACCCAACGAACACCGCCGCCCGCCGCGGCATGGAGCAGGTGGAAAACGCGAAAAGCGGTTATCAGAAATCCGCCTACGACCAGACCCGCGCGGAGCTGCTCAATCAGGTCGACAGCCAGTGGGAACTGCAGGTTCCGTCCCTGAATCTCGAAGCCACCCTGCCGGATCCCGGAGCCGACTCCTCCGGTGCCAACGTGGTCTCCGTCAGGAACAAACTGGACCGCATCATCATTCCCAAGGTGAACCTCGACCAAACCTCGTTGGATGAAGCGCTGGATTTCTTGCGCATCCGGGCCAGCGAGAATGACACCCTGGAACTCGATCCCGCCCGCAAGGGAGTCAATTTCGCCGTCAATCTCGGACCGCCGGACTCACCCGCCGCACAGAAAATCAAAGCCGCGCGGATCAGCCTCCAACTCAGCAACGTCCCGCTTTCCCAGGTGCTCAAATACATCTGCGACGTCACCCAGACCTCCTTCACGACCGACGATTTCTCGGTGATCATCACCCCGTCGGGAGCCTCGTCACCAGACCTCGTCTCCCGGACCTATCGGGTTCCTCCCGATTTCATCAGCAGCATGAGCGGCGGCGCCGGTGGCGGCGGAGCCGCGCCGGCGGAGGACCCGTTTGCATCCGCCCCCGCCGCTGGCGGACTGCTCGCAAAGCGTCTGGGAGCCCAGGAAGCGCTCGCCCAACAAGGCGTGAACTTCCCTGAAGGAGCTTCCGCCACATACACCCCAGCCACTAACACACTTCGCGTCGTCAACACCGAGGTCAACCAGGATTACGTCTCCCAGATCATCGAAACAATTACCAAGACCGAGCCCGTCATGGTTTCCGTCAAGGTGACCATGATCAAGGTGGAGCAAACCACGCTCAAGGAACTCGGCTTTGACTGGTTCTTTGAAAACGCCACCCTGGGCACCGATCTGTTTGGCTCGGGCGGCACCGTCGGCAACGGAAGACCTTCGCCGGATGTGGTCGGCCCCAACGGCGTCACCCCGCTCAACCCCGTCACCGCCGGCAATCGCAGCGGCGACAGCGCCATCTCGGGAAACTCCATCGACAACCTGATCGCCAATCAATCCAGCCGCCAGACCAGCAATCCGGCCCCCGGAATCCTCGGCCTCGCCGGGAATTTCCCTGATGGAAACGTGCAGATGCTGATGCGCGGACTCGACCAGAAAAAAGGCGTCGATATCATGGCCCAGCCGACCACGGTCACCCGCAGCGGCCAGTCCTCATCCGTCAAGATCGTCCGCGAGTTCATCTATCCGACAGAATACGAGCCCCCGGAACTGCCGAATTCGGTCGGCACCGACCGAAGCCAGTTCGTCACTCTGGATGAATTGGGCAATGTCGTCACCACCGTCGACAGCGGCAGCGGCGGCACGACGCCGGTCACCCCCGCCACCCCGACGGCTTTCGAGACCCGGGAAGTCGGCATCACCCTGGAGGTGCTCCCGGTGGTGGATGCGAACAAACAATACATCACCGTCACTCTCAATCCGGTGTTCAGTGACTTCGACGGCTTCGTGAATTATGGAAGCCCGATCAATTCCACCGTTGACGGGATTCTGGGACCCCAAACCGTGGAGGTCACCAAGAACGCGATCCTGATGCCGATTTTCAGCAAAAACGCCGTCTCAACCACCATTGACGTGGCCGACGGCGGAACAATCGCCGTGGGTGGCCTGATGCAGGAATCCATTCAAAACGTGAATGACAAGACACCGATCCTCAGCGGCATCCCGATCATCGGCCGGCTGTTTGAATCCGAGGCCAAACAACCCATCTCCAAAATGGTCATCTTCCTCGTCAACGTGGAACTGATGGATCCCACCGGGCATCGCTACCGGAATCGCTGACCCTGCCGGGAACCCCGCCTGATTTTTTCCACTTTCCCACCGATGCCAGCATCCCCTAGCGAGCCTGAAAAATACTCAATCGACGAGATGATGGATCGGCTGAAAAGCAGTCCTCCACCGAATCCCGAGGATGGTGAACTCGTCATCCGTCCGGACGGCACTCAGGCCATCCGCGTCAAGAGGCGCAAGCGCAGGACCAGCCAGCCCGTCAAACGGGAAAAAC
>JBEDKU010000326.1:0-5088 GCA_041172045.1 Verrucomicrobiota bacterium
ATTGCCGGTGTTGCGGGCGATTCCTGAGCTTTCCCCACTGAGCAGGATTCCGGTTTTTTTACCGAATCCATAGTTTTGGAGGTATTGGTAAAAGCGCTTCGATCCGAGTTGCCGACCGAGGCTGAAGGTGCCGATGTTGTTGGATTTCTGGAGCACGCCTTCAAAGGTCAGGCTGCCGGCGGGGTGGTCGTCCTTCAGCTCGACTCCGGCGGAGTTGTAATAACCGTTATGGCAGAAAACCGAGGTTTGCGGAGTGACGAGACCTTCGTTGAGCGCGCCGGACGTGGCGACGATCTTGATGGTGGAGCCGGGTTCGTAAATCGCCTGGATGGCGTAGTTGTAACCGTTGGTGGCGATGTCCTGCTTGTGATTCAGGTCGAAGTGAGGGCGGCTGGCCATGGCGAGGATCTCCCCGCTCTTCGGGTCCATCAGAACGACCGCTCCCCGGACGGATTCAAACTCGGCGAGACCGGCGTCCAGCTCTTCCTCGACGATGGACTGGAGTCCCATGTCGATGGTGAGCTTCACATTGAGCCCTGCGCGCGGCGGCTTCAAGCTGCCGGAATTTCCCGGCACCACCAGCCCGCGGGCGTCGCGGTAGTGTTCGCGGGTGCCGTCGCGACCGGCCAGGAATTCCTCCATCGACGACTCGATGCCAAAAAGTCCGAGCACGCGGGTGTGGGGCTTTCCATCCTCGTCCTTCTTCTCAACCTCGCCGGTGAAGCCGATGAGGTGGGTCGCCAGATTCGGCGCGGTGTACCAACGCTTGATCGAGTTCTCGAATTCGAAGCCCTGGATCCAGTGGGTTTCGATTTCCTCGCGCAGATGGTCCGCGACGTCTTCGGGTAGATCCTTGGCGATGGGAATCCAGGTGCCCTTGGTTTTCTCGATCTTGTCGCGGAGCTCCTCCTTACGCATGCCGAGGGGCCGGGCGAGAATTCCGACCGCGTAGGCGAGATGCTTTTTCACGAGAACCTCCGCCGTTTCGCGGGATAACAGTTCTCCGCGCAGTCCGCTGATGCGGCGGCGTTGTTTGGCGGGGTCGAGCTCGTTCCATCCCGGTTCGGCGCTGGCTTCCTGATAGGCCAGTCCGTAGCTGGCGATCTTCGGATCCTGGAGGTGGTTCTTGTCCACATACACGGTGGCGACCGGGATGCTTTTCGCCAGCGGCTCTTCGCGGCGGTCCACGATCATGCCGCGGGTGGCGGGCAGCTTCTCGGTGCGGTGATAGGACTTGCGCGAGCTTTCCGCATAGCGCTGGCGGTCCACCAACTGGATTTGCACCAACCTCCCCGAAAGCACGCTGAGCCCGGTCACCAGGACCGAGCACAAAATGATGCAGCGTGTTTGGAAGGCGGAATTCACGGACTACGGGGTGGCGGAGGCGACGCTGTGACGACTGGAGGCGGTGGCGTCGATTTCTTCCACGATCCCGATGGGAATCGGGCGCAGGGAAGAGCCGTTCTTTTCGATCTGCTTGCGGATCTCGAAGCGGTTGAGGAGCTTGCCGATCCGCATTTCCGTGATGCTGATATCGAGCCGGGCCTGCTCGATGCGGCGGTCGATCGCGTCGATCTCGCGGGACACCTGGACCTGGCGGTTCTTGTAATACGCGTGCAGCACCCCGCCGGCCGCGACGATGGCGGCGGCGAGAAAGAGTGATAGAAACACCGAAAGCGGCGTGCGGGATTCAGTACGGCGGCGGTTCATGGCGTGAGGTCTAAAAGCTGGGCAACCCGCAGTTTCGCACTGCGGGCTCGCGGGTTCAGGGAGGTTTCCTCGGCGGTGGGGCTGATGGCCTTGCGGGCCAGCAGCCGGAATTGATAGTCCGGGTTCGGCCGGGGTTCCGGCCATCCCGGCTCATCGAGAAACGGGGTGGAGCGGTGTTTTAAAAACCGCTTCACCATCCGGTCTTCGAGACTGTGGAAGGTGATGATCAGCAATCTGCCTCCCGGCTTGAGCGCGGCGGGCGCGGCGGCCAGGGCGGTGGCGAGTGATTCGAGCTCTTCGTTCACCGCCATCCGGATGGCTTGGAAGGTCTTGGTCGCCGGGTGGGTCCGGCCGTGGCGGCCGATGGCTTTTTCAATGCAGTTCGCCAGGTCCAGCGTGGTGACGAAGGGCTTGACGGCGCGGTGCCTGAGAATTGCTCCGGCGATCCGGCGGGCGCTGGATTCCTCGCCGTATTCGAAGAGAATCCGCACGATGTCCGCTTCCGACCACTGGTTGACGATGTCCGCCGCGGTGCGCGGGCTGGACGGGCCCATGCGCATGTCGAGCGGTCCCTCGCGCATGAAAGAAAACCCACGCTCGGCGGAGTCGAGCTGGCGGGAAGAAACCCCGAGATCCATCAGCAGGCCGTCGGCCCGTTCCCCCATCCGGATCTCGGGGATTTCCTGCAGCCGCGAGAAGTTGCCCTCCCACGTGGAAAATCGTTCGCCGTAAATCGCGAGCCGTGCGCGGGCGTGCGCGAGCGCCTCGGGATCGCGGTCCACGCCGAGCACGCGGGCGCCGCTCTTGAGAAAAATCTCGCTGTGGCCGCCACCGCCGAGCGTGCCGTCGATGATGAACTTGTCCGGTCCGGCCGCCATCCACTCGCCGGTTTCCGCGGGGAAAACCGGCAGATGATAGTCACCCGCTCCGGCGGTTTCTGAAAAATGGACGGGAGCCTGCGCTGACAACCAGCCAGGAGCAGCGCAGGCATCCGTTAGTCCGACTCCGCGGCGCGCCGTCCCGAGCGCCCCGCTTTGTCCCGATGAAAAATCTGACGATGGTCGCGCTGACAACACCCCTGAAGCGGCGCGGCCCATCGTTTCAAATAGCGCGTGGAGCTCTGTCCCGAGAGACACCACACGCCCAGCCATGAAAGTCACCAGACGCCGCACCGACAACCAGCCAGGAGCGGTGCGGACGTCTGTTTGGATCGACGAGGCGGCGTGCTGTCCCGAGCCAGCCGCTTCATCAGAAAGGAAAATTTGCGATGGCCGCGCCGACAACCAGCCAGGAGCGGCGCGGACCATCGTTTCAAAAAGCGCGTGAAGCTCTGTCCCGAGAGACTTCGTGCGCCCAGCCAATGAAAAGATCACCAGACGCCGCACCGACAACCAGCCAGGAGCGGTGCGGACATCTGTTTGGATCGACGAAACGGCGTGCTGTCCCGAGCCAGCCGCTGCGTCTGAAAGGAATCCCAACCCTGACACTCGGGCGAATGCGACCGAAGCCGCATGGTTGCGGACCGCTTCGAGTGTCAGAGTTGGTGGGGTGAACAACATCGCTGCTGTTGGGTGTGGTTTGGGTGAGAGTGGGAAAATTAAAGGATGCCGAGGTCGTCGTCTTCGTCCGGAGTCTGCTCGATTTCGAGCACACGGACGTGGTGGGTCTTGCTCCAGACTTCGAAGTGCATGCCGCGTCCCGCGAGCACCACTTCGGATTCGGCGGCGATCCCGGCAGCTTCGCTGAGATCCTTGGGGACCAGCAGCTTGCCCTGGTCGTTTACGCTGGCCACCCGGCAGAGCATCGAGAGCTGGCCGAGTTTCGCCGTCTTCTTGGCGGGAGTCAGGTCGCTGTCCCTCACGGTCTTCACCCGTTCGTCGAAGGCCTGCTGGCTGAGCACCTTGATCACCGGCATGTCGTGGGTCTTGGACGACAACAAATAAAGAACCTCACCCGTCGCCGGACGCCACGCGGTCGGGATGGAAACCCGATACTTCGGGTCCATCTTGTAGGGCGTGTAACCCATGTAGGTTGTCGGGGAGGTGCTCACGGATTGGCCTGACTGCTGTGTCAGTGCCGGAAAGTACACTGAAATACACTTTTCCCACAAGAATAATTTGAGGGATTTTTACTAAAGTTGTAAATCATTGATTTTAAGTTGTTTCATATCCATAGGAATTGATCCCGCCAATCATTTTCGATGATATCCAATTCAATATCACTCAAAATTTAAGCCCGTCCCGAGCAAATCCACGCAAAAAACACTTAAGTTTTTGAAAATCGCGAACACGGTGTACCCACAGACCTAAATTTTAATGAAAGTGTACTTGAGAGCCTCCAATTTCCGCTTCACTCCCCTTCCAAATCTCGCCTTGTCTTTGATTGGGGAATATCAGAAGACCCGGAACTGTGATCCGCCTCAATCCTTGGTTGGCAATCTGGCTTTGCTGGGGAGGCCTCGCCCTCCTACTTCACGCGCAGGCGCTGCCCGAATGGTTGTCGAAAAACGCCGGCAACAAGCCGCCGCCGGCGTTCGGCGTCGTGGACGAGAGCAATTTCTTCGACAAGAATTCCGGCGCTTACCACCGCATCTCCGAGCGGCTCCGCAAACTGGAACTTGATCACGACTACAAGATCTATCTGGTCGTGGAGCCGGTGCTGATCGCCACCACCCCCTCAGAACTCGCCGCCGAACTGCGGCAGGCCTGGTTGCCGGACGGAAACGGCCTGGTCCTCGTGTTCGAGTCGGACAGCCGCCAGCTCGGCATCGGGCGGGACTTGACAAGCCGCCCGGATCCCTCCGGAAACCTGACGCGGATCCCCTCCCACGAAACCTCCGCGATCCTCGCCCGCGCCACGGAATCCATCGATGCCGGGCTGGCCCCGGAGCCCTATCTGGAGGCCCTCGTCACCGGCCTCGCCCGCGAATACGAAGGCTATTTCAAACGTCGCGCCACTCCCCCGCCGGCCGAACGGTCGATGAAAATCGGCCTGCTCGTCATCGGCGTCCTGGCCCTGCTAGGCCTTGGCGCGATCGCCCTCGGAGCACTGGTGCGCCATTCCAGCATGACCACGGTCCGCAGTTTCCGGTTCCCGGTGGTGGACCGGCCCGAGCGCCTTGGCGCCCCTTGCGGCGCGAGCGTCACCACCCGCCGCTTCGCGCCACCGGTGTCCAAATCCTGAGACGAGGAACTCAGACCTTCAATGAAGGGTTCACCGCCTGCGCGCCCTTGCCGCGGACCGGCAGGTGATGAGGCAGAATCGCCGAAAAAAGATGCACCAGCGGATAGGCGGCAAGTGCCAGCAGCACTCCCATCGCCAAAAAGCCGACGATGAAATTGCTCACCGACACCGTCTTCACCCCGGGTAGATACATGG
>JBEDKU010000327.1:0-2981 GCA_041172045.1 Verrucomicrobiota bacterium
CGAACTTGACGCCCGTCGAGGCGAGCCGGTCGAGGTTGGGCGTCTTCGCCAGCGTGCTCGCGTAGCAGCCGAGCTCGGTCCGCATGTCATCGGAAATGATGAGCAACACGTTCATCTTTTCCGCGGCACGAGCCGACAAAAGCAAGGCGGCGGCAATCAGGAGAAATAGGGATTTGTTCATCAGGGCGCGTGGAAAACCTCGTTCAGCGGGATGCAGACCGGCGAGTTGTCCGGATTCACTTCCATGATCTCCGCCATGTAGTCCCACCATTTCCGGACCACCGGATGCGATGGCAACGAGTCGGCCGTGTGACCTTCCGCAAGTTTCTGCACGGCGAAAAGCGTCAGCGTCTCTTCATCGAGGAAAATGGAATAGTCCGAGACGCCGGCTTCAGATAGAAGCTCGGCGAGCTCCGGCCAGATTTCGTCGTGGCGTTTCTTATACTCCGCCTCGAAGCCGGGCTTGAGTTTCATTTTGAATGCGTTGCGTGTCATCGGTTTTTTCGGTGGGTCGGATCATCATACGCGCCATTGCCCTGGATTTGATTAACCCAACTGGGTAGCTGGAATTACAGTGCATCCTAGGGGGATTTCGGGAAGCTCGTTCCATGACATTGTCCCAAATTTGCTCGGCCATGCTTCTCGTCGCCGCCACCCCGGCGCAAGCGGACGAATTCCCCCGGGATCCGCTGGGCTGGCCGGCCGTCACCGCCACCAACAAGCCGTGGACCCGCTGGTGGTGGCTCGGCAGCGCGGTGGACAAGCCGAACGTCACCCGCCAGCTCGAAGACTTCGCGAAGACCGGACTCGGCGGCGTTGAAATCTGCCCGATCTACGGCGCGGTGGGAGCCGAAGACCGATCGCTGAAATTCCTATCACCCGGCTGGATGACCATGCTCGCCCACACCACCACCGAGGCCAAGCGCCTCGGCCTCGGCGTGGACATGACGACCGGCACCGGCTGGCCCTTTGGCGGCCCGCAGGTCACCCCGGAGATTGCTTCGGCGGGTCTCAAAATCATCCGGCAAGACGCCGAGGGCGGCAAACAAGTCACCATCGCGTTCCCCACAGGGAAAATCCAATGCCTCCGCGCGTTCCCGGAAACCGGCTCCCCCGTCGATCTCGCGAACGAAATCAAGAACGGCAAACTCGAATGGCTCCCGCCCACCGGAAAGTGGAACATCATCGGCCTCACCTCGGAATCCCCCATCCAGAAGGTCAAACGCGCCGCGCCCGGTGGCGAAGGCAATGTGCTCGATCCGTTTTCCGCCGCCGCCATGACGCGCTACCTCGCCGCGTTCGACCAGGCGTTCGAGAAATTCGCCGTGCCCATGCCCCGCGCGCAGTTCCATGATTCGTTCGAATACTACGCCGCCGAGTGGACGCCCGCGTTCTTCGAAAAATTCATCGCAAACCGCCGTTACGACCTCCGCGATCAGCTCCCCGCCTTCGCCGGCATCGGCGATGCGGACACGGTTTCCCGCGTTCGCGCCGACTACCGCGAGACGCTCAGCGAGCTCCACCTCGCCTACCTGCAAGCTTGGCACGATTGGACGAAATCCCATGGCGGCATCACCCGCAACCAGGCCCACGGCTCCCCGGGAAACCTGCTCGACCACTACGCCGTCTCCGAGATCCCCGAGACGGAAATCTTCCGGCACGTCGATGAAAACCAGATCCCCATGCTGCGCATCGCCGCGTCCGCCGCCCACACCAAGGGCGACACACTCGTCAGCGCCGAGACCTTCACCTGGCTCGACGAACATTTCCAGGTCACCCCGGAAAAACTCAAGGAAGCCGCCGACTTCGTCTTCCTCGGCGGCGTGAACCACGTCTTCTTCCACGGCATCCCCTACTCGCCGGACGACGCGAAATGGCCCGGCTGGCTGTTCTACGCCTCCACCCACATGGGCCAGAGCGGCGGACTCTGGCGGGATCTATCCGCCTTCACCGGCTACCTCCAGCGCTGCCAATCCATCCTCCAGGAAGGTCAAATCTCCTCCGACGTCCTGCTCTACTATCCGATCCACGACCTCTGGCACAACGAGCAGGAAAAACTCCCGCTCTTCACCGTCCACAACCAGGACAAGTGGCTCTGGCCCACCACGCTCTACCAGACTTCCATGGAGCTTTGGAAAAACGGCGTCACCTTCGACTACGCCAGCAGCAGCCTGCTTTCCCGCGCCACCGTGAAGGATGGAAAAATCCTCCTCGGCGGGAATTCCTACAGCGCCCTCGTCCTTCCCGGCCTGAAACGCCTGTCACCGCAGACCTTGGAAAAATTCCTCAGTCTCGCCGCACAGGGAGCCACGCTCATCGTCCAGGGCGGCTGGCCGACCGACGTCCCGGGATTTCACAACCACCAGGAACGCCGCGATCAATTGTCAGCCGCCGAGGCGAAGAGCAACGGCAGCAAAACCATCCTCCAGGTCCCCGGCTCCATCCTCCCGGCGCTCGCCAGTCTCGACGTCCATCAGGAAACCATGACCGCCGCCGGCCTGCGCTTCGTCCGCCGCAGCCATGCGGAGGGCTATCACTATTTCATCGTCAACCGCGGTGAAAAAACCTTCGACGGCGTCCTGCCGCTCGCCGTCCCGTTCCAGAGCGCCCTGATTCTCGATCCCTGGAACCCGTCGGCCAACGGCACCGCCCTGCCACAGGACTCCGGAATCCCGCTCCACCTCAATCCCGGCCAATCCATCATCATCCGCACCTTCACCGACCGAAAAGTCGAAGGCAAACCGTGGACTGCCGCAGCCGCCAACCCGAATACCATTGCCATCGACGGCCCGTGGAAAATCGAATTCCTCGACGGCGGCCCCACCCTTCCCCCACCTGCGGACCACATCAAAACCGGCTCATGGACCACCCTGCCCGACGCCGCGAACTTCTCCGGCACCGCCCGCTACACCACCACCTTCGATTTACCCGCCCCGCCCGCCGCTTGCCGCCTCGATCTCGGCAAAGTCGCCAACACCGCC
>JBEDKU010000328.1:0-3644 GCA_041172045.1 Verrucomicrobiota bacterium
GGAAGACCGGCGGCGGCGGCGGCTTCGCGGAGCAGCTTGGCGTTGCCCATGTAGTGCTCGATGAGGGCGCTAACCTGTTGTTTGCCTTCGGGGGAGAAGACAGCGGCGGCAGCTTTTTGGACCGGATAGCTGGCACCGTTGAACTTGGTGCTGTGGCGGCGCGACCAAAGCTGGTGGAGCGGGATGCGCTCGCCGGTGTCGGACTTGGCGGTGACGGTTTTCGGAATGACGATGTAGGCGCAGCGGACGCCGGTGAAGCCGCCGTTTTTCGAGAAGCTGCGGAATTCGATGGCGCAATCACGCGCGCCCTCGATTTCGAAAATGGAGCGCGGGATTTCCGGGTCCTGGATGAAGGCCTCGTAGGCGGCGTCGAAGAGGATGATGGCATCGTTCGCTTTCGCGTATTTCACCCAGGCTTCGAGCTGCGCGCGGGTGGCGACGGCACCGGTCGGGTTGTTCGGGAAGCAGAGGTAGATGAGGTCGGCTTTTTCCGTGGGCACATCGGCGACGAATTTGTTGTCGGCGTTGCAGGGAAGGTAGAGCAGGCCTTCGTAGGCACCCTTTTCATCGGCGTCGCCGGTGTTGCCGGCCATGACGTTGGTGTCGACGTAGACCGGATAGACGGGATCGGTGATGGCGATGACGTTTCCCTTGCCGAAGATGTCGAGGATGTTGCCGGTGTCGCACTTGGAGCCGTCCGAAATGAAAACCTCGTCGGCGGAGATGCCGAGATCGGCGAACTGGTTGTCGACGATCGCCTGGCGGAGGAATTCATACCCCTGCTCCGGACCATAACCCTTGAAAGTCTCGCGGCGGGCCATTTCGTCCACGCCATCGTGCATCGCTCTCACTACGGCGGCGGGCAGCGGCTCGGTGACGTCGCCAATGCCGCAGCGGATGATGCGGGCGGATTTGTCGGGGTTTTCTTCAGTGTAAACGCGCACCCGGCGGGCGATTTCGGGAAACAGGTAACCAGCTTTGAGTTTGAGGAAATTGGAGTTGATCGTGGCCATGCGGGCGGACGTTTAAAGGTCGCCGGGCGGTCGCGCAAGACCGGAACCGGGGGTTGAAGGACGGGTGTCGTTTGCGGCGATACTCCGTCATGGCCACGTCACTTGGATCGCTGGTGATCCGCTGCAAGAGTCGGGGACATTGCACCATCGGGTGGGTGAGGCGGAGGGAGCGAGCGGAAGAATCAATCGACGCTGCCGGAGCGGGTTGATCGGTTTCGGGATCACGCGCCCCGATTTCAATTCCAACGAAATTGTCACAATGTGAGTAACTCGATTTCAATCACATAGAGAAAATAGCGGCGATGTCCGCCATTGATACTTCGGAAAAATGAAGCAAATTGACGGTCAAGTTTTAAAAAAAACGAACTGTGGAACCCTTGTGGAATACGGCCCATCGGGATTGATGGTTAGATGTGTGCAAAAAACTTTTCCCGGATCGCTTGGGACCGCTCAACTTCTGTCCCTCGCCGCGGCGCGCCACTCATGGGAGTGCGTTCCAGCCGGCATCAATAATTTTAAAAAGACGGATCAATAATGGAACAAGAGGAAGTGGATGCACTGGAGATCATTGGCGGTCTTGAGGAGGCCCCGGCGGGAAACGACGGGTGGGACAGGATTTGTGATTCCCTGCGTGCGATGGTCGGCAACGACGCGTTCCTGCGGTGGTTCCGCGCCGCGCAGTGGTTAGGTGTGGAGGATGATGTCGCGTCGGTCGCGGTGCCCGGTGAAATCCACCAGGTGTGGATCGAGACGAACTATCTGCCGGAGGTGATCACGGCGGTGACCGGGGTCTTCGACGAAGTGCTGGAAGTGCGGATCGTCGTCGGTACGGAGAACGGCGGATCGGGTGATGGCACGGACGGACAACCGGTGCATTCCGCATCGACCTCGCGTCCGACCAAGGCGGCCGCACTCGAGGGGGAGGCGCTCGACAAGCGCATCAAGAGCGCCGGGCTCAATCCGGCCCACACGTTCGCCAGCTTCGTCGTTGGCGCTAACAGTCAGTTCGCCCATGCGGCCTGTCAGGCGGTGGCGAAGAAATCCGGCATCGGTTACAACCCGCTGTTCATCTACGGCGGTCCGGGACTCGGCAAGACCCACCTGATGCAGGCGATCGGCCACGAGCTGCTCCGCCGCCAGCCGGGCTCGCGGGTGATTTACCTGACCTGTGAGAAATTCACCAACGAGTTCATCGACGCGATCCGCCGCGGCGACATCGAGAAATTCCGCCGCCGCTACCGCAGCTCGGACGTGCTGCTCATCGACGACGTGCAGTTCCTCGCCGGCAAGGAGCGCTCGCAGGAGGAGTTTTTCCACACCTTCAACACCCTGCTCGACGGCCGCAACCAGGTCGTGCTCACCAGCGACCGCGCCGCCTGCGAGATCAAGAGCCTCGAGCCGCGGCTGATTTCCCGCTTCGAGTGCGGCCTCACCGTCGAGATGCAACCGCCGCAGATGGAGACGCGGATGGCCATTCTCAAGAAAAAGTCACACGACTGGAAGGTCCGCGTGGATGAGTCCGTGCTTGTCTTCCTGGCGGAGAAAATCCGCACCAACGTCCGCCGCCTTGAAGGCGCGCTGATGCGGGTGGCCACCTACGCTTCACTCGCCGGCGAGAGCGTGACCGTCGAAAAAGTCGAGCATTTGCTCCGCGATCTGATCCGTGAGGAGGCTGGCCGCCAAGTGAGCATCGACGCCATCCAGAAGGCCGTGGCCGAGCATTTCGACGTGCGTCTTGCCGACATGACCAGCCGGCGGCGGCCTGCCAGCATCGCATTTCCCCGGCAGATCGCCATGTATCTCAGCCGTTCCCTGACGAAGGGCTCCCTGATGGAAATCGGCGAGGCTTTCGGCGGGCGCGACCACGGAACCGTCATCCACGCCTGCAAGAAAGTCGCCGAAAAGGTCGATGACGAGCCGGGGCTGAAGGAAAGCATCGCCAGGATCGAGTCCCAGCTCCGTCGCTGATCCATTCACTTTTCGGGATTATTCACAGAAGGCTTGCCAAGGGGCATCGAAAGCGGAAACTGCCCCGCAACAACCCCTCAGGTTTCTCACATTATGAAGTTCCGCATCTCCAAGGAGGCATTTCTCGACGGTCTCCAAAAAGTCCAGCACGTGGTCAGCTCACGCACCACGCTGCCCATTCTCTCCAACGTTCTGCTGGTGGCCAAGGATGGCCGCATCCAGTTCACGACCACCGACCTGGATGTCGGAATCACCGGTTCCGTTGAGGCTCAGATCGAGAAAGAGGGCGCTACCACGCTGCCGGCCAAGCGCCTGGTAAGCATCATCCGTGAGCTGCCTGCCAGCGAAGTGGAGGTTTCCGTGGATGCGAAAAACCACGCGTCCATCCGCAGCGGCCCGTCGTTTTTCAAGATCATCGGCCTCGGTGAGGCGGAATTCCCGCCGCTCCCGGACTTCGAGGGTGCCAAGGTCTTCAAGATCCCGCAAGCCACTCTCCGCGACGGCCTCAAGAAAACTTCCTACGCCATCTCCACCGACGAGACCCGCTACGTGCTCAACGGTATTTTCGCCTCCTTCCGGGATGGGAAACTGACTCTCGTCGCCACCGACGGACGCCGCCTCGCGATGGTCGATGCGGACCTTGAATTTCCTGCTTCCCACGAG
>JBEDKU010000329.1:0-6851 GCA_041172045.1 Verrucomicrobiota bacterium
GACGGCTTCCGCATCCACCTGCCGGAAAACGACGGCATGGCGGTCATCAGCCGCGCGCCGTGGTGGACGACCCGCCGCCTGTTAGTCGCGCTCGGTGTCATGAGCGGAGTCGCCGCCACCGGATTCCTCGGCACCTGGCTGCTGCGCCGGCAGGTGAAAAGCCAGATGCACATCATCAGCGACAAGCTGCGCACCGAAGCCGTCGGCGAGGAACGCGACCGCATGGCCCGCGAGCTGCACGACACGCTCGAACAACAACTCTCGGGCGTGGCCCTCCAACTCGACAGCCTCGACCACGCCGTCACCCAGAACCCCGCCGCCGCATCCGCCACTCTGTCACTCGCCCGCCGCATGCTCCGCTACACCCGCCACGAGGCTCGCCGCTCGGTCTGGGACCTGCGCTCCAAGGTTCTCGAAAACGACGGTCTCTCCGCCGCCCTGCGCGCCATCCAGGAGACCAGCGGCGGTCCCGCCGGCCCCGCCATCGCGGTCCATGTCAGCGGCGAGGAGCACGTTCTATCCGCCGGCGTGGATTTCCACCTGCTGCGCATCGCCCAGGAAGCCACCACCAACGCCATCAAACATGGTGCCGCCTCCACCATCCGCATCGAGCTGGAATACCTCACGGACGCCACCCGCCTGATCATCCGCGACGATGGCCGCGGCTTCGACCCCGCCGCCGCGCAGTCCTCTCCCGGCCCGCACTTCGGCCTGCTAGGGATGCGCGAGCGGGCGGGGAAAATCGGCGCTACCCTCACGTTCGATTCCGCTCCTGGCAGCGGCTGCACCGTCACCGCCACCCTTCCTCACGAAACCCAATCCGGATCCCCATGAACACCCGCCGCATTCGCATCCTCGTCGTCGACGACCATTTCATGGTCCGCCTCGGCCTCATCGGAGCCATCTCGACCGAATCCGACATCGAGGTCGTCGGCGAGGCGTCCAGCGGAAGCGAGGCTCTCGCCATGTTTACAAAACTGCAGCCGGATGTCACCCTGATGGACGGCATTCTACCCGACATCCACGGCGTCGAGGTCACCCGCAGGATTCTTGAGGAAAACCCGGAGGCGAGGATCGTCCTCGTCTCGATCAATGACACCGCCGAGGACATCCACCGCGCCCTGCAGGCGGGCGCGTGGAGCTACATTCCAAAATCGAGCGAGAAGGACGCCATCGTCCGCGCCATCCGCGCCGTCGCCGCGGGCGAGCGGTTTCTTCCACCCGAACTCTCGCGCAAACTCTCCGAGAGGAACCTCCAACCGCTGCTCAGCACCCGCGAGACGGAAGTCCTGCGCCTCATCGCCCGGGGCCTCGCGAACAAACAACTCGCCTCGGAGCTGGCCGTCGGCGAGGCCACCGTGAAGAGCCACGTCGCCCACATCCTCGATAAACTCGGCGCCCCGGACCGCACCCGCGCCGTCACCCTCGCCATGGAGCGCGGCCTGCTCCGTTAGACAGGAAGATCACTCCGCCACCACCGGCACGCCGTCCTTCCAGTCGATGCGAACCTTGGAGAGATACCAGGTTTTCCCCTTGTCGTTGTTCCCCTGGAAAAACAGATAGGTCTTTCCATCCACATCGTTGAACACGCCGGGGTGGCCGGATTCCGAAGAGTTCCAGGATCCCGGAGGCCCATTGGGAAGCAGCGGCTTGTCAGAGACACGCGTCCAGTGGATTCCATCCGCAGACGTCGCCACGCCGATCTGCTGAGGTTCGTTGTTATAACCACCGGCGTAGAACATCCACAACTTGCCGTCGCGCTTCATGATGGAGGCCGCTTCGATGCACTTCGTCTCCCACGGCAGCTCCGGCTTCAGGATCGGACCGTCGCCGAGCTGCGTCCACTGCTTCCTGCCGTAGTTGGAGTCCAGCGGCGCGGACGCCACTCCCTGCATCTGGATATTCATCTCCGGATCACGCGTGGCGAACCACAGGAACAGCTTGTCACCCACCGGGAACACCTCCGCGTCGATCGCACGCCCGACCGTCCAGTCCCCCGTCGGCGCGAACACCGGATTCTCCGGGTTGCGGGTGAAAGTCAATCCATCCTCCGACCACGCGTGACAGATCGCGTCCTTGGGACCGTTGCCATAGGTTTGATAGAAAAGATGCACCTTCCCCTCATGAACCCAGGCGGCCGGGGCGGCCAGGCCCTTCGCGTCGCATTCCTGGGCCGGGCCGACGACTCCCGCCTTCTCCCACTTCACCAGATCCTTGCTTTTCGCGATCCCCACGCTCCAACCGCCCATGCCGGTGGCCGGTCCTGGCAGCGAATAATACATCATGTATTCCCCGCCGAAGCGGATCACCGAAGGATCCTTGGAAAACGGCCGACCGCTGGATTCATCCGCCCAGTGCATTTCCGGAAGCGGAAGGGCGGCTTCTGCCAGGGCGCTGGTTGAGGGTAAAATGACGAGTGCCGTAAGCAGGCTGCGGATGTGTTTCATCACGACCTCAGTACCAAGCCGCTGGAAATTGCAAAGAACCGAATCGTTTTGGAGCATCCGCAAAAAGGATGATCCCGGGACCCACGGGGAAAGTGACATGCCGTGACCACTTGAGTCTTCCCGGTGGATTTCGCCGGACTGCACATTTCATGATGGGCGAGCATCACCCTTGCCGATTGCTCGACAGCACCGCGTCGTCTCTGATTGAATGTGTCGCCCGCGAAATCCAAACGACTGGAAAGCCCCTTTCCTCGTGATTTTCAAAATGAATCCACACCCACTCCTGCCCGCCATCCTGCAAGACACCACACGCCCTGCCCGGCGGCGGTTTTCGCGGCATATCGCGGTCGAAGCGCTCCTGAGTTTCATGGCCATGACGTTGACAACTTTCCCTGCGAAGGCGGCTACCCCGCAGCCTGCGGCGATTGTCGAGGCAATGCGCAGGAGCAACGATTATTTCCACGCCTCTTTTTCGTTAGGAAACTCCGGCTGGGCCCGCGGGGCTTATCAGGTCGGCAACATGCGCGCATGGGAAACCCTCGGCATTCAGACCTATCATGATCGTGCGGTGGCGTGGGCCGCCGCCAACGCCTGGAAGGTGGGGCCGGAAGACCTCACCAGCAATGGTCATGCCGACTCCCAGACCTGCGGCCAGTCCTACATCAGTCTCTATCAAATTGATCCTGTGCCGGTTCGCATCGCGTCGATCAAAAGCGAGCTGGACGCGCTGATCGTCGATCCCGCTTCCGAGGACGACTGGTGGTGGATCGACGCGTTTTTCATGGCCGGACCTGCGTTTGCCAAGCTTGGTGCGCTGGAGACACGGGCGGATTGTTACGCACAGGCGTCCAAGATGTATCTTTACATGAAGAACACGCGGAGCTTGTTCGACTCCGCCCACGGCTTGTGGTATCGCGATGCCGCGGCAAAGAACCGGACCGGGACCTACATCCCGGAATTCTGGAGCCGGGGCAATGGCTGGGTGATCGCCGCTTGCGCCCGCATGCTTGAAATCCTGCCAGCGGGTGAGCCAAGCCGCGCGGAATACGCGGGCATGTTGCAGACCATGGCGGCCGCCCTGCGTCCGCTCCAAGGTGCGGATGGCTTCTGGCGCTCCAGCCTGAAGCACCCGGAACAGTTCACCAATCCCGAGACGAGCGGCACCGCTTTCTTTACCTATGCCATCGCCTACGGCGTCAATCAGGGTTTGCTCGACTCCTCGACGTACACGCCCATGGTCTTGAAAGCCTGGGACGGCCTGACCACCACCGC
Organism: Verrucomicrobiota bacterium; assembly: GCA_041172045.1. Taxonomy (GTDB): domain Bacteria; phylum Verrucomicrobiota; class Verrucomicrobiia; order Verrucomicrobiales; family Akkermansiaceae; genus Luteolibacter. Next base: position 3,720 of record JBEDKU010000329.1, read on the forward strand.
TCTGCACACGGACGGAAAACTCGGCTACGTCCAGGCAATCGCCGCAGCTCCCGGCGCGTCCGACTACGAGTCCGACAAGGATTACGGCTACGGCGCGCTTTTGTTAGCCGGATCCGAAATCCTGCGCCTGTTGGGCGGTCCGCCGGTGGTGATTGTGAATGCCGGGGGCGATCAGAGCGTCATTGATGCCGACGCCAACGAGATGGAAACCGTGACGCTCAATGCCGGCGGAACCTTTGTTCAGAGCGGCGAGGTCACGCGATACAGCTGGTGGTTGGGCCCGGTTTATCTGGGAGAGGGCACGCAGCTTGCCATCGACTTTCCATGCGCCGTCCATGCGGTGACTCTGAAGGCGGAACACTCTTCCGGCGCGTTTTTCACCGACGGCGTGACCGTGACGGTCCGCCGACCGGTCGAGGCTCCGGTCGTCGTCACGGCCAGCGGTTTCCAAACGGGCAACCCACCCTCCAACACTCTGGACGGCCAGCTCTCGACCCGCTGGTCGCAGGAGGGCGCGAACCAATGGATTCGTTACGAGCTACCTGTAACAGCCATCCTTGATCGCGTCGCCATCGGATTCTATCTGGGAAACCAGCGGTCCACCTATTTCAAGCTGGAGGTCTCAGCGGACGGAAGCGCCTGGTCCGAAGTGTTCTCCGGCCAATCCAGCGGCACCACGCTGGAACCTGAAACCTTTTCGTTTCCGGTCAGACCCGCGAAGTTTGTCCGGATCACCTGCAACGGCAACAGCTCACCAAGCCTTTGGAACAGTCTCACCGAAGTCTCCATACCCCTACCCGGGCCTCCAATCCCGGATTCCAACGAACTCGCCGACGCTTGGGAAATCCACCACTTCAACGCGACCGGCCAGGACCCCGCCGCCGACCCGGACGGCGACGGCGCGGACAACCGGGACGAATTCATCCTCGGTGGGGATCCACACCAGTGGAATCCCGCATTGCTTCAAACCGCGGACAACGGCACCGGAGGACTCAACCTCACCCTGAATGCCCATGCCGCATTCGGGCCCGGCTACGTCGGGAAAACACGCAGATTCCGCATCGTTTCGAGCACAACTCTGCAGACCGACGACTGGCAGACCGTTCCCGGACATGAATCCATCGCCGGAGACAACCTGCCGCGGGTCATTGCCGTTTCCAATGACAACGGGCGTCGATTCTTCAAGCTTGCATGCTGGCTCGAATGACCGGGAGGTCACCGCATGCTCAGGATGTTTTTCCGCTCCCCTCTGCCTGGAGTCCACCAAAAGGATGATGCCGATGCTCTTGCGAGTGAAAGACTGCGTCTTTAACCTTCCCGATCGTCCACCAACCCATGACTTGTGGAAACCCAGACTCATCCCGCATGACAAGCATGACCTCCCGCCGCTACAACATCGCCCTCGCTGGCCTCCTTGCATTCGGCGGATTGTGTTTTCCCCGCGCACGTGCCGAGATCAGCGAACTGTGGGGCACCAGCGGCGAGTTCTGGAATCCCGCCAGCCGCCTGCCGGATTTCTCCTTTGCCGGTTACCAGTCCGGCGGGGCCGCGATCCCGTCTCCGGCGGTGGTCTCCAACGTTGTGACCTTCGGTGCCGTGGGCGACGGTATCGCCGATGACACCACCGCATTCGAAAACGCGATCGCCGCGGCTAACAACGGTGCCGTGCTGATCCCCGCCGGCCGCTACAAGATCACCCGCGTGCTCTACATCCGGAAAAGCAACCTCGTTCTCCGCGGTGCCGGAGCGGGCTCCACCACGCTGGTATTCACCAAGCACCTCACCGAACTGATAGGGCCGCCACCCGGCACCGACGGTCTCGAAAGCTGGTCGTGGTCCGGCGGCCTGATCTGGGTGGAAGGCGCGGAAACCACCACCAAGGTCGCCGACGTCACGACCGCTGCCGAACGCGGCGATTCCACGCTCACGCTATCAACCACCGCGGGCCTATCCGTCGGCCAGACCATCCGCCTGACGATGACCGATCCGGACGGCTCGCTCGGCCGCCACATCCATGCCGATCAATTGGAGGCGAATCCCGCACTGGTCAGACGGCAGTTGGTGCGTTTCCCCTCGAAGATCACCGCCATTTCCGGCAACGAGATCACGCTGGAGCGCCCGCTCCGCCTCAATGTGAGGACGGCGTGGAAGCCGGAGATCCGCACGTTCTCCGGCCAGCTCGAGGAGGTCGGTCTGGAGAATTTCAGAATGGAGTTCCCCAACCGCGCTTATCAGGGGCACTTCACCGAGGACGGCTTCAACGGCATCTGGATGGACGGCACCTGGAACTCATGGATCCGCAACGTCACCATCCACAACTGCGAGAGCGGCGCGATGATCGAGCGCTCCGCCTTCTGCACCGCGGAAGGCGTGCAGCTCACCGCCGCCACGGGAAACCGCTACAACACCAACGGCACCTACTACACCGGCCACCACGGCATCCAGCTCCGCCGCAGCGACGACTGCATGGTCTCCAACTTCAGCCTGCAAACCCGGTTCTATCATGATCTCACCGTCGAGGACGCCACCGGCTCGGTGTTCATGAAAGGCTCCGGAGTGGACCTGAACTTCGACCACCACACTTATCTTCCCTACGAAAACCTGTTCACGGAAATCGCCTCGGGAACCGGCAGCCGCCACTTCTCCAGCAGCGGCAGCGCCGCTCCCGAGTCCGCCGCCCGCGAGACGCTTTGGAACATCACCTCCACCGGGCAGATCGCCACCCTGCCCAATCCGTCACCCTCGCGCGGGCTTTGGCCGCAGTTGAACTTCATCGGCATCCCTACCAGCCTGGCCACAAGCCGGAATCCGACGGGTTCCTGGATCGAGGCCATCGTCCCCGCAACCCTCAGCCCCGCCAATCTCTACGAAGCGCAGCTCGCCCGCCGGTTGGCACCACCCGCCGTGATCCCGCGCACTTTCACCTGGGACGGCTCCGGAGTCGGCACCGCAGGCGCGCAAGGCGGCAGCGGAACCTGGAACTCCAACACCACCTCCAACTGGTGGAACGGCGCGACCAACGAAGTCTGGCCCACCTCCGGCGGCACCGATGACAACGCCGTCTTCGCCGGCACCGCGGGCACCGTCACCGTCGCCGCTTCTGGAGTCGCCGCCAATGACCTCACCGTCACC
>JBEDKU010000330.1:0-3578 GCA_041172045.1 Verrucomicrobiota bacterium
GCACCGGTTGGGCCAACGCCTCCAACACACCGTTTCGCAAGTTCAAGTCCACCCTCCTCGAAGGAGGGATCTCGACACCGCTCATCATCCACTGGCCCGCCGGTCTGAAAGCCAAGCCCGGCTCGCTCGATCCCACGCCCGGTTACCTCACCGACATCATGCCGACCGCCATCCAAGTCAGCGGTGCAAGCTATCCGGAAAACTTCAAAGGACAGGAAATCACCCCGCTGGAGGGCGTCAGTCTTGCTCCCTGCATCGCTGGACCAAGCGAAACGCCGTCGCCCCGCACGTTCTACTGGGAACAATACGGCTACAAGTCCGTGCGCCATGGCGATCTCAAGGCGGTCTTCAACCCAAAGAACCAGTATGACAAAACGGGCAGCGGCGAATGGGAACTCTACGATCTATCGAACGATCGCACCGAACTCAAAAACCTCGCCGCAGCACGTCCTGAAGAGATGAATGAACTCGTCGCCAAATGGGACGCATGGGCCGACCGCTGCCAGGTCAATTCAACTCCCGGACATGGGAAAAAGCGGGCAAAGCGTGGCCCGGGCAACTAGCAAACGATTGATGAAACCACCATGCTACATCGCCGCCTTCGCCCTGCTGGCAGGCACCATCGATCAATCATCCGCCGGTGCGGAATCACGCCCGAACGTGCTCATCATCGTCGCTGACGACCTCGGCTACTCGGACCTCGGTTGTTACGGAGGAGAAATCCCCACCCCTAACATCGACGCCCTTGCCAGGGACGGTCTTCGTTTCACGCAGCTTTCCAACTCCGCCCGCTGCTGCCCGAGCCGTGCCTCGCTCCTCACCGGGCTTCACCCGGCACAGGCGGGAATCCCGAACTTCGGCGGCTCGCTCAACGAGAAGTGCGTCACCTTTGCGGAGGTTCTCGGCGGTGCCGGTTACTCCACCTACGCCGTCGGCAAGTGGCACGTCGGCGTGGGCAAGGCACTACCGACCGCGAGAGGCTTCGATGAGTTTTACGGCTACCCCGCGGGCCACTCGCAGGATCAATGGACACCGGAAAAGTATTTGCGACTGCCAAAAGACCGCACTCCCGAAGTAACCTGCAAGCCGGAAAAATTTTATGCCACCGATGCTTTCAGCGACTACGCGCTCGAATTCATCAAGCAGGGAAAGGGCTCCAAAAAGCCGTGGCTGTTATACCTCGCCCATTCCTCCCCGCACTTCCCGCTTCAGGCAACCTCCGGATCCGTGAAAGCTTTCCTCAACACCTACCGCCGCGGTTGGGACATCCTCCGCGAGGAGCGCTTCGCCCGCATGAAGAAAATCGGTCTCGCGAACACCGAAGGATGGAGCCTGAGCGAGCGCTCAAGGGTGCCTCTCGAAAAAAACGATGCCATCGCCAATGGATATTCCGGCAAGCAGAACCCGGCGTGGGACTCGCTGCCCAAGGATCGGCAGGAGGACCTTGCCCACCGCATGGCGGTTTACGCGGCCATGGTCCAGCACCTGGACGCGGGCGTCGGTCGCATCGTGACTCACCTGAAAACCACCGGTGAATTTGAAAACACGTTGATTCTGGTGACGTCCGACAACGGCGCCTGTTATGAATGGGGACCATTCGGCTTCGACGACACCTCACGCGCGGGCAAGACCATCCTTCACCGAGGAGATGCGTTGGAAACAATGGGCGGTCCGGGGACTTACATGGCATACGGTTCGGCTTGGGCGAACCTCTGCAACACGCCCTTCCGTTTCTACAAACATTACACCCACCAAGGCGGAATTGTCAGTCCCCTCATCGTCCACTGGCCTGCGGGAGTCCAGTCACCCGGCCGCTGGGTCCGTGATCCAGCGCACATCATGGACATCATGGCCACGCTCGTGGGAGTGACCCGCGCCCCCTACCCCGCCCAACGAAATGGCAATCCAGTCCCCCCCATGGAAGGCATCAGCCTCGCACCGACCTTCAGCAACAGCGGCCATCTCCCGGCGCGCTCGATTTGCATCCAACACGAAGGTTCCAAGGCCGTCACCAAGGGCGACTGGAAGCTCGTCTGGGCCGAAGGACTGGCAAACGAACCCGCCTGGGAACTCTATGACCTAACCAAGGATCCTTGTGAGATCAACGATCTTGCGTCATCAAATCCCGCCCGGGTGAAGGTCCTTTCAGCCGAGTGGGACAAGTGGGCAGAACGCACGGAACTCAAGATTCCTCAGGCGCGCAAAAAGCGCATTCCCAACCCGGCACAATAGTCATTTGTGAAAAATCCATGAAAATCACGATCAAACTTCTATCCTACCTAGTCTTGCTCGGACCTCCGCTCCTCGCCGCAGCGAAGAAACCCAACATCATCATCATTCTATCCGATGATCACGGCTACACGGACCTCGGCATTCACGGCATCGACCGTAACGTGCAAACGCCCGCCATGGACCAACTCGCCGTCAATGGCGCGTTGATGAAATTCGGCTACTCCACCGCGCCCCAGTGCGTCCCGTCGAGGGCTGGCCTCATGTCCGGACGCGTCCAGAACACCTTCGGGCTGCGGGGCAACGGCGATAGTGACGAGCCCATTCCCCTCGACGTGCCCACCATCGCCGAGCGTTTGAAAAAAATTGGCGGCTATCGCACCGGTTTTGTCGGAAAATGGCATCTGGGCGACGGCGAACAAGGACCGGACCAACGCGGCTTCGATGATTATGTGGACGGCACCCACCTCAGATACCGGGCGAACTATGACCTCGCCGGCAAGGCCATGCCGCTCAAAGCGTATTCGATCACGAGCAACCGGGTCCTGCACCAAGGCGAGGCGGCCGCCGCGTTCATCGAGAAAAATCACGGCCAGCCGTTCTTCCTCTACTTCGCCCCCTACGGTCCGCACCTGCCCCGGATCGAAAAGGACGATCCCTACTATCTGAATTTCCCGAAGATGAGCTATCCCAACTCCACGCCAGAGTTGGACGACATCCGCCGCCAGGGACTGGGCTTGGTGAAGGCGGTCGATGACGCCGTGGGGGCAGTCGTCAGGAAGCTGCGGGAACACGGCATCGAGGACAATACGATCATCTTCTTTGCCGGCGACAACGGCGCGCAGCCGAAATACGCCACCACGCTCAAGGGCAGGGAAACCCTGGCCAAATGGGACGGTTCCGAGAACGTCCCGCTGCGAGGCGAGAAAGGATCGCTCTGGGAAGGCGGCATGAAGGTCCCCATGTTTGCCTACTGGAAGGGCCACATCCCTGCGGGCCAGGTCATCAAGTCGCCGATCAGCACCCTGGATTTCACCGCCACCACCTTGAAGCTGGCGGGCGGCGAAATCCCCACCGAGTTCGACGGCACGGACGTCCTCCCTTTACTAACAAATGAAGCCAAGGAACTCACCCGCGCCAAGGACCTTTTCTGGGACTGGGGTGATGGCATCGCCCTGCAACGTGACGGCTGGAAAATCCACCGCTGGGGCAAGGAACTCGCGCTCTTCAACCTTCAGGAAGATCCGAATGAATTCTTCGATCTGCAACTCCGGCATCCGGAAAAATTCAAGGAGATGGAATCAGCCCTGATGGCACGCTACAACGCTTTGCCAGATGCTGGCAAATCG
>JBEDKU010000331.1:0-5018 GCA_041172045.1 Verrucomicrobiota bacterium
CCCATGGCGAGCCTCAAACAACCCGCCAAGGACGAAGCGCCCGTCGCCCGCCCTGCCGGACAATCCATCATCAAGCAGTCCTCCATCCTCCACGACGGGACCAACTGGACGCTCGTTCCCAAGGGGGCGGTCATCTTCATCCCCAACGCGTTAAAAGGCCGCGTGGATGTCAGTCCCGTCGGAACCCTGCTCTCCTGGACCGATTTCCTCGTCAAAAACCGCGGCTGGATCACCACCACCGACATTTCCTTCGATCAAGCCGCCGGCAACGTGCCCATGCCCGCCGAGCGCGCCGCCTTCTGGGCCAAGCAGGACAAGATCGTCATCGCCGTCCATCAGAACGGCCCGATCTCCGTGCGGATCGCCCCTGAATCCCAGACCCTCACCCAACGATGAAACTCCTCACCCTCCTCCTCGCGTTGTCGACGGTGAGTTCATTCGCCCAGACTACCAGCTACAAAAACATCGTCCGCCAGACCCAGCAGAAAACCGGCGTCGTGTGGGACATGCAGGACGTGACACCTAACGGATCAGCAGCATCCACGCTGCTGCTCGAAGACGGCGGCTCGCTCTTCCAGCTCTGGACCATCGACCAGGTCGCCGTCAAGGACCACCTCCTCGACCAGAAACTCGTCGGCGCCTACCTGCCCAAGGCCGACGTGAAGATCACCACCCGCGACCCCTACGCACCCGTCACCCGCACCCGGATCGACCAGCCGTTCACGGTGGAAATCCAGGTGTCCGACCTGCTCACCGGCACCGGCATTCCGACCGCCGCCTCCAAGGTTCTGCTGGAACAGCACGTCCAGAACTACGCCACCGGTGAATCCACGCTCGACCCCAACGAGGTCGCCGCCAACTCCCCGCTCGCAACCGCCTACATCACGGAAAACGGCAAGACCACCCTCAGGTTCGCCGTCTCATCGCTCACCGCTCCGGACCCGACCAAGGCCACCGGCGAGGAACACTTCATCGTCCACGCGCTCGCCGACGGCGCCATCACCCAGAGCCAGATCGCCTCGGCCAAGGTCCAGGTCTGGCCGCTTGCCTCGGGATCCATCACCGGAATTTCCTCCGGCGGAGAATATCGCTATCAGATTCCCACCATCCAGCTCGACCTCATCGACCTCTATCCACGCAGCGACACCTACTTCGTCCTCTACGAAGGCACCGCGGTCACCGGAGCCCCGGGCACCCTCATCAAGTCGTATCCATGGGACTCCAACACTTCCCGCACCACCCTGCTCACCTCGGACGAGCTCAATTCCATCATCACCAAGGACGGCACCTATACCGTCGCCCTCATGAGCAGCACCGTCTTCGACACCCGCCTCCTGTGCGATCCCGTCTCCTTCACCATCAAGCGCTCCATGACCGTCAACGCCATGCAGGTGAACTTTTCCGACGACACCGGACACTGAATTTTCCACCACTCCCCCCGAACAAACGGCCGGTCGGTGTGACCGGAGGATGCGCTCCCCCAGCATGCTCCACGTCACCCGGCCGGCTCATTTTTGCCCGCGAACTCCGGTAAAGCGGCGCGCGACTTTGCCACCCTCGACAGCAATCCGCCCCCCGCACGCCGTGGAATCAATTCTTTGCCTTCGTGCTGAAGGACTCCTTCCTGATCCCGAACCGGTCCAACTCGATTCCCGCCTGGATGAACGGCCCCACTCCCTTGAGATCGTTCTCCACGACCGGTTCGCTGATGTAATATTGATAGGAACCGTCGCGCTTGTCAGGCTGGCCGAGGCCGGCGACCTGGCAGCACCTCGTTAGATTCACATCTCCCGCTCCCCCGACGCGGACCAGATCCCGGACGATTCCCGCGTAACCCGCCACCGCCGGCTTCAGATAGACCCGCGGTAGCAGGCCGTCGTTCACGGCCTTGGCGAGCGAATAAACGAACATGGCGGACGCCGTAGCTTCGAGGTAGTTGCCCTCGCGCGCCCCTTGATCCAGCACCTGCCACCAGAGCCCGCTCGCCGGATCCTGCCACTTGACGATGCCGTCCGCCGTCTTTTGCAAAATCGCGACGAGCTCCGCACGCGCGGGATGATCTTTCGGGAAATCTTCGAGCGTTTCGACCAGCGCCATCACCCACCAACCGACGGCGCGGCCCCAGAAATTCGCCGAGCGCCCGGTGTCCTTGTTCGCCCAGTTCTGCACCCTGGCCTCGTCCCAGCCATGGTAATAGAGCCCGGTCTTGGAGTCGTAGAGGTGTTGGTCGATCAGGCGGAACTGCTTCGCGATGTCGTCCCACGCGTCGTTTCCGCCACCGGTCAACCGTGTGTATCCGGCGTAAAACGGCTCACCCATGTAAAGACCGTCCAGCCACATCTGGCGGGTGTAACGCTTCTTGTGCCAGAACCCGCCATCGGCGGTGCGCGGATGTTTTTCCAACTGGGAACGCAGGATGTCCGCCGCCGTTCTGTAGCGCTTCTCGCCGGTGATTTGGTGAAGAGCCAGCAACGTGCGGCCCGGGGCGATGTTGTCGATGTTGTAGTCCTCCAGCTTGTAGCCCGAGATCGCGCCATCCGGCCCGATCCAGCTGCCGGTCGATTTCTCCACGAACCCGGCATACTTCGGATCACCGGTGGATGCGCCCAGCTCCAGCATTCCTAACAACGTCACATGGAGCGCGTAATCCCACTTCCCGCCGGGCTTGTAACGGGTCGCATCGCCAAACCGGGCGATCTGGGAATCCGCCATGCGCCGCGACCATTCGATCGGGGTCTGGGCGCGTGCGGCCACGCCCAGGAGGAGAAAAGACAGAAGGAACAAGCAGCGCTTCATCGGATGTTTGGTAGAAATGGCAAAAGCGGTTCCAAATGGCCAGTCTATTGACTTCGATCCAAGTCGCGTGTGCGCTTTCCCGCGATATTGCCCACCACCACCAAAAATCCGGTTGAAAAATCAGCGGTGAACCCAAGAATCAATTTGGAAACACCCGCAAAAGGGCGTTTCATCCTCAAGCAGGAAGGTGGAAACCAATTTCCCGTAAAAAACCATGTCACAAGCCATCATCGATCCCGAGGAAGTCCGCCGCTTTGCCGCGGAGTTGAAGCGTTTCAATGGAGATTTGCGCGAGCGGACCGGCTCGCTGATGGCGCGCTTCACCGCGCTCGGCGACACCTGGCAGGACCAGGAACAGGAAAAATTCTCGGCGGAGTTCACCCAGTTGATGAAGACGCTCAAGTCCTTCCTCGAATTGTCCGACCGCCACACGCCGTATCTGCTGCGCAAGGCCGAGCGCATCCAGCAATACCTCGACCAGCGCTGAAACCGCGATGTCCGACCAAGTCAAAATTTCCTCGATCGACGCGCTCGAAGCGTTTCGCGCGGATTTGATCCAATACATCGCCAAGGCCCGCGTGGCGCTGGAGGACATGGAGGGCGACGTCCGCCGCACCCAGACCTGGCTCGATACCGACCGCGTCCAGCACTGGGGCGGGCAGATCAAGCACTGGACGAAAATGCTCCACCAGGCGGAGCAGGAACTCTACAGCGCCAATCTCACCAACCCACAGGCTAGCAACGCCTTCCAAAAAATGGGCGTGCTCAAGGCCAAGCGCAAACTGGAGATGGCGGAGGACAAAATGCGCCGCGTGAAACACTGGCGGCAGACCTTCGAAAACCGCGCCACGCCGCTGCTGCGCCAGCTCGACCCGATGTTCTACCTCGTCGGCCAACAGTTGCCCAAGGGCGTCTTCTCGCTCAGCGAGGCGATCAAGGCGCTGCAAGCCTACGCCGAAAAAAACCTCCCGCCGCAAGCCGCCGCGCCCGCGCCCACCGAGACGGGAGGTGAGCCGTGAGCATGTCCGGCAGCAAGGGACTGCTCACCCTCGCCACCCGCCAGCTCCAGGCACGATGGGGCGAGACCCGGTTCTCGTGGCGCGACCGCAAGGCACAGGAATTCGATGACTTGTATCTAGCCGAGCTGATGAATAGCGTGAATTCAGCCCTCCGGGTCATCGACGAACTCGACCATTTGCTAGAAAAAGTGCATGCAGACTGCGACTGAATCCATCGACCTCCGCTCCATCCAGGAACAGCTCGAACACCTGAAATCCGGTGTTTCCGCCATCGTTGACAGCGAAAAGGCGCTGATCAAAAGCCGTGCCGAGCGCCTGCTCGTCGTCCGGCGTGAAATGACCCAGCGCGAGGAGGTGGATGCGGAGAAACTCACCCGCCGGATTCACGAACTCGCCGCCGTCCGCCAGGAGGCGATCGATGCCGCGCAAGCCGCCAAGGAGGTCCGCAGCGCGCGCATCCATCAGCTCTACCACAACAGCCGCGCCACCCTCAGCCAGCGCCTGCAAGCGGCGAAAGACCGCCGCATCGGTCTCGTCCAGGGATCCATCATGCGGAACCGCCAGCTCCGCCAGGATGAGCTGGAACACGCCACGGAAGCCCATCAGGCATTTGAAATCCTCGTCGCCGGCGACCGCGATACCCGCCGCAAACTGCGGAAATCCGTACACCTGGCGTTCCGCTCCTATCAGCCCCTGCTGGCGAACCACTTCAACGGCAAGCGCGTGAAGTCCGTGGAAGTGGATCGCACGGGCACCCCCGAGAAATTGCGCGAAAACCTGCTCGAAAAACTGGAAGCCGCCCGCGAGGCGACGGACCAGGCTCACCAGCTGCCGATTTCCAAGTTCTTCCGCTTCGTCCCGCTGTGGCTGCTGGCCACGCTCATTGCCGGCGCGCATCTCTGGCTGGCCCTGCGTCCCGGAGGTGCCGGCCTCGAAGCCATCCTGCCGTCGCTCGCCATCGCGGAGGGCGTGCTGATCGCGGCCTGGGTGTTAGGCTACGTCCTGTTGCTAGGCACCATCCGCCGCGCCTCGGAATCGCTCGCCGCCGCGCGGATCCTGGAACTTTCCGCGGAAAAAGCATCCGCCAAACGCCTTGCCGCCATGGCCGCGGAAATGAAGGCCGAACACGTCGCGGAAGTGCAAAGCCTTGGCGAGACCTTCCGCGAATCCGACGAGGATTGGAAAAACCGCATGAGCGAGGGC
>JBEDKU010000332.1:0-13658 GCA_041172045.1 Verrucomicrobiota bacterium
TGCCATCGCGGTCCTTGATTTGAGAAATCAGATAGGGCCGGAAGCGGGTGCCGTCGTTGGGGAAAATCGTGTAAGCGGTGGCGACTTCCCAAGGCGAGGCGTCCCACGAGCCGAGGAAGGAGACCGGGCTTTCCGGCATCGCGGTCCTTGATCTCGGAAATCAGATAGGGACGGAAGCGGACGCCGTCGTTCGGGAAAATCGTGTAGGCGCTGGCGATTTCCCAGGGCGAGGCGCTCCACGAACCGAGGAAGGAAACGGGGCTGTCCGGCATGGGGTTGGTAAAGCCGGCCATGCGGGCGACTTCCTTGACTTTCTGGATCCCGGCATAGTTGCCGACGCGCACGGACATGGTGTTGCGGGAGCGGATGAGGCCGTTGGAAACCGCCTGGAAGCCGCCGAATTTTCCGTCGGAGTTGTGGGGCCGCCAGGAGCCGGCGCCTTTGATTTCGCCGGGCTGGATCGGGCCGTCGCTGATCTGGGAGTCCGGGCGCAGGCCCTTGTCGAAGGCTGCCAGATAGACGAAGGGCTTGAACAAGGATCCAAGCGGGCGGCTGCCCTGGATGGCGCGGTTGTAGGAGGACTCGTTGGCATCGCGTCCGCCGACGACGGCGAGCACGGCACCGGTGCGGTTTTCCACCACGACGGCGGCGCCTTGAAGGTATTCCGGCTCCTTGCGCTGGTCCTCGGGAATGGCCTTCCAGGTCGAGCGCGTCTGGTGGGGATAGCCGGAGTAGCGCTCGACCTCGCGGAGTTTTTTATCGAGCGCTTCCTCGCCCTTTTGCTGGATGCGAATGTCGATGGTGGTGGTGATGTCCAGTCCGCCGAGTTCGATGTTTTCCTTTTCGAGAATGACCTCCAGATCGTGCCGGATGGCGAGCACGGCGTAGGATTCGCGGGCCTCGCGCCGCCATTTCGGCCGGACTTCGATGGGCTCGGCCTTGGCGGCCTCCGCCTCGGCGCGGGTGATGGAGCCGGCCACGACCATGCGTTCCAAAGTGGTGCCGCGCTCGCGGGTGGCGGCTTCCATGGAGCTGAAGGGATTGAAGGAATCCGGCCCGCGGACGATGCCGGCGAGCAGAGCGGACTGCGAGAGGGTGAGCTCGGACGGGTGTTTTTCGAAATAGATGCGGGACGCCTCGCCGACGCCCTTGATTTGCCGGCCCCAGTTGATCTGGTTGATGTAGGCCTCGAGGATGTCGTCCTTGTCCATGGCGGATTCGAGGCGGATGGCGAGTGCGATTTCCAACAGTTTGCGGTCGAGCTGGCGCGGCAGGTCGCCGCGTTTTTCGCCGCTCTTGAGCTGGAAAATATCGGACGCGAGCTGCTGGGTGATGGTGGACGCGCCTTCGCGTTTGCCCTTCATGTTCTGCAACGCGGCCCGGCCGATGCCGATGACGTCGAAGGCACCGTGGCGATAGAAGCGCTCGTCCTCGCGGGCGAGGATGGCCTTGCGAAAGTTTTCCGCCACCTGGTGGAGCGGGACGATGGAGCGTTTTTCCCCGTGGATACGGCCGATTTCCTCGCCGAGCCGGTCGCGGATGATCGAGCGCTCGGGCATGGCGTGGATCTTCGCGAGGTCGTAGTTTTGCGAGCGGAAGCCGTAGATGACGGATAAAAACGCGATGCCGTAGAGTCCGGCGACCACCGGATAGCCCACGAAGCGCGACAGCAGCTTGACCGGCAGGCTGAGATGCCGCGTGAACAGGTTGAACAAATGGAAGGGCCAGAACAGGAGAAGCGACAGCGCCCCGGGCCCGCGCCTCGTGGGGGCGCTTTCGGGCGCGTCATTGCGGCGGCGGTTGGCTTCCGGCGGGTTGCGTTTTGGCATCTTCGTGCAAAGGATAAGCGATCCGCCGCCGACGATCCATCCTTCTTATCGGGAGAGACAAATTCGCGGCTTGAGACCGCTGTGTGACATACAACCATGAAAGTGAATTCAATTTTTCCACTCGCCTGTGTTTGCCTGGGCCTATTGCCCGGATGGGTTGCCGCTGGCGAACCGCTACGTGATTTGAACGATCTTGCGAAAATCGAGGACAAGGTCGAGCAGGTGTCACAGAAGGTGATGCCCGCCACGGTGGCGCTGCTTTCGGAAAAAACCCAGTCGTCCGGCTCCGGCGTGATCACCACGGCGGACGGCTTGATCCTCACCGCCGCCCACGTGGTGCAGGGCGCGGACGAGCTGACGGTGGTCTTCCCGGATGGCGAACAGGTCCCGGGAAAAGTCCTCGGCGCGAACTATTCCAAGGACATCGCGATGGTCCAGATCATGGGCAAGGGGCCGTGGCCGTTCGCCGGCATGGGCGCTTCGAAAACTCTGTCTGCCGGCGACTGGGTGGTCGCGCTCGGCCACTCGGCGGGATTTGATGCGGCAAGGACGCCGCCGGTCCGCTTCGGCCGCGTAGTTTCGAAAGGCCCGGGAAATTTCCTCACCACCGACTGCACGCTCATCGGCGGCGACTCGGGCGGCCCGTTGTTCGACCTGGATGGGAAAATCATCGGCATCAACTCCTCCATCGGCGTCTCGCTGACGAACAACAATCACGCCGGCATCGACGGCTTCAAAGAGGACTGGGACCGCATCCGCGCCGGCGAGGCGTGGGGCAGGCTCTCGATGAATCCCTTCGCCAATCCGGAAATGCCCGTGCTCGGCATCGTCTTCGGCGAGCGGCGCGGGGTGCGGGGCGTGCCCGTGGAGGGCGTGGTGCCGAAATCCCCATCCGCCGCGGCGGGTGTGCGGGCGGGCGACGTGATCGAATCGCTCGACGGCAACACCATCCGCGATGCGAACAAACTGCTGCAAGTCCTCGCGAAAAAACAGCCCGGCGACACGGTAAAGCTCGGCATCCTGCGGGACCGGAAAAATCTCGAAATCGACGTGGTCCTCGCCCGTCGCGAAGCCCTGTTTGAAGAACGATAAGAAATCCTAGAAATGAAACCGATTGTTTATCTCGCTCTTGCCCTTGCCCTGCCTCACGCGCTGGTCGCCCAGGATGACATCCCGCTGCTCCTGCCGGAGGAACGCCAGGCGGTCGATGACCAGGCGGAGGCGTTCAACCAAGCCATCCAGCCCGTGCTCACCGAGGTGGCGAAGTCCACCGTGAGAGTCTGGTCCGGCTCCCGGCGGCTTGCCTATGGAACGGTGGTCGGCGACGGCAGCCGCATCCTCACCAAGTGGAGCGAAATCGCCCGCGCGCGCGGCGAACTCCGGGTGGACGCCGGCGAAGAAAGCCGCGACGTGAAGCTGGCGGGCGTTTATGAAGACGAGGATCTCGTTTTGTTGGAAATCGTGGGCAGCCCGCTCACGCCGGTGAAGTGGTCGTTTGAGACTCCGAAACTCGGCGGCTTCCTCGCGGCACCACAACCGGACGGAAGGCTCGCCGCCTTCGGGGTGGTCAGCGTGCTTGCACGGAATCTCAAGGAAACGGACCTGGCCTTCCTCGGCGTGATCGGGGACAAGAACTACGCCGGACAAGGCGTCAGAATTGGCGAGGTGGCGGAGGATTCCGGCGCGCTCGCGGCGGGTTTGAAGCCGGGAAACGTGATTCTAAAAGTCGGCGAGCGTCCGATTTCCGGGTTGCTGGAGTTGAAGAACGCCCTCACCGGCGTCGCTCCTGGCGCCACGGTTTCCCTGCTGGTGGATGTGAACGGGAATGAAAAGTCGGTCAGCGTTCTGTTGGGAAACCGCCCGAAGATGCCCCAGTATTTCGGCGGCCGGCTTGAGCAGATGGAACGCATGGGCGGCCCGATCAGCCAGGTGCGGGATTCCTTCACCAACGTCATCCAGACCGACATGCGCCCGAAGCCGAACCAGATCGGCGGCCCGGTCGTGGATTTGAAAGG
Source organism: Verrucomicrobiota bacterium (assembly GCA_041172045.1). Taxonomy (GTDB): domain Bacteria; phylum Verrucomicrobiota; class Verrucomicrobiia; order Verrucomicrobiales; family Akkermansiaceae; genus Luteolibacter. Next base: position 3,845 of record JBEDKU010000332.1, read on the forward strand.
CCGTGTCATCGGCATCACCATGGCCCGCGCCGACCGGACGCGCTCGTTCGTGATGCCCGCCGCCGCGGTGGAGACGTTGCTCAAGAAAGAGGCGGGCAACCCCGCCATCGCGCAAGTGCGCGGACCGGATGAACAAGCGCAGCTGCCGACCCGCGGAGCCGCGCCGCGCGGTCGTGCTGCCCCTGGCAGCGAGGACCGCTTGCGCCGTCACCTCAGCGACATGCAGCGACTGATGGAACACATGCGCTCGGAAATGGAAGCTCTGGAGGAACCCTGAGCGCGGCTCATCGGTCCGGGAGCGTCACTTGGAAACGCGCAGCGTGTCTTCGAGCGCTTTCACCCGCGCGATGAGCTTCGGCAGGCGGCGGACCAGCGCCTGAATTTTCATTTCGTCCCGCATCGGCTGGGCTGGCTTGCCGGCATACACCTCGTCGCCGGGGACACTGGCCGTGACGCCGGTCCGTGCGCTGAGGACGGCCTTGGAGCCGATGGTGACATGCCCGGCGATTCCGACTTGGCCGGCCGCCGTGACGTAGTCACCGAGGTGGGTGCTGCCGGAGATGCCGACTTGGGAAATGATCAGGCAGTGTTTCCCGATCACGCAGTTGTGACCGATTTGCACGAGATTGTCGATTTTGCTGCCCTCGCCGATGAGGGTCTTGCCGAAGCGCGCGCGGTCGATGGTGGTGTTCGCGCCGATTTCCACATCGTCGCTGATTTCCACGATGCCGACCTGGTCGATCTTGACGTGACGGCCTTCGGAAAACTCGTATCCGTAGCCGTCCGAACCGATGACGGCGCCGGGCTGGAGAATCACGCGGTCGCCCAGCACGCAGCGTTCGCGGATGTTCACGTTCGCCATGATCCGGCAGTCTTTGCCGATGACCACGTCTTCGGAGATGACCGCGTTCGGGCCGATGTCGGAACCATCACCGATGGTCGCGCCGGCCATGACGACCGCCCCGGCCTGAACTCGGACCGTGGCCGGATCCAGCACGGCGGCCGGATCCACAAAGGCCCGTGGATGGATGCCCGGCGCGAAGGCCCGCGTGGCGGCCGCGAAGTGGCGGACCACCACGGCAAAGGCCAGCGACGGACTTTCCACCGCGATCAGCGCGGTGCCTTCCGGCCCGTCGGTCACGCCGTGCGGGACGAGGACGGCGGCGGCCTGGGTTTGGAGAAACTGGCCGTAATATTTCTCGTTGCCGAGAAAACTCACGTCCTCGGGACCGGCCGCGTCGAGCGCGGCCATGCCGGTCAGAGACAGATCGAGCCCGCCCCGGACGATGTCACCATCAACCCAACGGGCGAGCTCGGAAAGTGTAAGAACAAATGCCAACGGAACGGTGGTCAGAGCAAGCCTTGCAATTACTCGGCAGGAGCTGGTGCCGGGATTTCCGGCTTCGGATCACCTTCAGATGGAAGGGATTCGGCAGGCGCGTCCTTGTTGAGGTTCTTCAGCAGGCCGGCGGTGATGTCGGTGGCGTCCTTGGTGTAGAGAAGGAAGGGAACCTGCGAGGTGCTGAGGCCGGACTTGTCGAAGACGTAGTCGAAATTATCCACCTTGGCCTTTTCCTCCACCAGTTTGCGGATTTCCTCGAGGATGCCCTTCATGCGTTGGACCATTTTCTCGTTGAGCGCCTGGTTGCGGCGTTGGAGGAACTCGCGGCGCTCGCGATCAAGCGCGATGCCTTCCTGCTGCTGCATCTGCCACTCTTTGAACAGCGTCTGCTTTTTCGAGTCGTTGAGCGAGGGATCGTCGAGCTGTTTGCGGAGCTTGCCGAGGTTTTCCTCGAGTTCGCGGATGCGGGCGAGGCGCTCGTTGTTGTCCTTCTGGATGCGGGCGCGCTCGACGTTGATCTGCTTCTGCGCTTCGTTCGTGCGGTAGTATTGCTTGAAAAGCTCCTGCATATCGACCGTGGCGATGTTGAGTTTGCCATCCTGGGCGACAGCCATGGTGGCGAGCGAGGCCGCGAAGGCGACGGTGAGGAAACGACGAATAAGGCTCATTTGGTGGATAAGTTGGGGTTCCTAAAGCGGAGTGAGGGGCGAAGGATGAACAAAATTTCCAGTCCGTCAACGCTCATCCCGATGCCCGGTGACCGCGCTGGCGAGGCGGTGTCCGGGCGCGCAACGCCGCGAAATGGACGGATCCGGAAGATCCGGCAGGCTTTGATTGCATCCGGCGGGGATGGCGGCCAAGACTCCCGTTTGAACTCATGAGGATTTCCCCAACGAAAGATGAAACGATGTGGCAGGCGTGCGTAAACCGAGGATGGCTGGTGGCCGCGGTGGCCATCCTCCCGCTCGGCATTTCCCCGGCGCGGGGGGAGCCGCTCTCCCAACCGGGCGATGTCTTATGGGCCAACCCGCTGGAGACCGAGGCGGATTTCACCGCAGGCGAAGGCAAGGGGACTTTGGAGAAACTGGACGGACGCGCCGCGCTGCGGATCAACCAGACCGACGGCACGACCTCGGCGCTGTGGATGATGGAAGTTCCCGTGGAGGCGGTCCGGGGAAAATGGGTTTATTTATCCGCCGACATGAAAGGGGCGGGGCTCAGCGCCAAGCCGTTGGACTGGAATGGCGTCAAGGTGATGTTGAAGGTGGAGAATCCCGCCGGCACGCAATGGCCGCAGGTCGCCACTCCGGCCGCCGCGTTTGATTGGAAGAGATTGTCCACACGCATCCTGATTCCTGCGGACGCCACCCGGCTCACCCTGCATCTCGGGATGGAGTTGGTCACCGGCACGGCATGGTTCGACAACGTGAGCGTCACGCTGGCGAGAGAGGTCCGGGACGCGCCCGCGGCTCCGGCGGACCAGCCGGTATTCAAAGGGCATGCCCTGCCGGCCTTGCGGGGTGCGATGGCGCATCCGCAAATGAAGCGTGAGGATCTGCGCGTGTTCGCGGAAGAATGGGGCGGCAATCTCATCCGCTGGCAGCTCCTCCACCTTCCCAAGCCGGGCACGGAGCAGGATTATGCGGCTTACGACCGCTGGCTCGACAAGGAGCTTGGGAAACTCGACGAAGTGCTGCGATGGGCGAAGGAGCTGGGCGTGTTGGTGGTCGTGGATCTGCACTCGCCGCCCGGCGGCAGGATCAGCGGGGGTAATGTCGCCACCGCCACCGGAGATTTCTGGGCCACCGCGGCGGCGCAGGAACATTTCGTCGAAGTCTGGCAACGGATCGCCGCCCGCTACAAAGGTGAGGCGGCCTCGGTCTGGGGCTTCGACCTGCTCAACGAACCGGACGACCGCACGGTGACGGCAAGCGGCAGCGACTGGCAGACGCTGGCTGCCAGGGCGGCGAAGGCCGTCCGCGGGATCGATCCGGGGCGCACGCTGATCATCGAGCCGGCCATGGGCGGTTCCGCCGAGGGTTTCACGGGTTTTGCACCCGTCGACCTGCCGAACATCGTCTACAGCTTTCACATGTACACGCCGTTCACCTACACCCATCAGGGCGTCGACGCGCCTGCCGCGCCCATCGGGTATCCCGGCCAAATCGACGGGCAATTTTGGGATCGAGCGGCCTTGGAGGCGTCGATGGCCCCCGCCATCGCCTTCGCGCGGAAATATCGCGTGCATTTGTATGTGGGCGAGTTCAGCACGATCCGCTGGTCGCCGGGTGCCGACATCTATCTGAAGGACGCCCTGGCGGTTTTCGAGTCCCACGGCTGGGACTGGTCCTATCACGCCTTCCGCGAATGGCATGGCTGGAACCTCGAACTGGGCCCGGACCGGAACCAACTGACGCCGGAGCAACTACCGAATGCGCGCCTCAACGCCCTGCTGAAATGGACCCGTCAGAACCAGCGCGCCCGGTGAGCTCCGCCATTCTCATGAGAAAAATGGTCCATCCGATCATCACCACGGTTGCCGTGCTCGCCGCCGCCGCTTCCGCCGCGAGCGGCGCCACCAAGGTGTTCCCCGCCGATGCGGTCATCGACATCACCGCGCCGCCCTTCAGCGCGAAGCCGGATGACGGTCAGGACGACACCACCGCCATCCAGCGGGCCATCACCGCCACGGTGGACACCGGGCGGTTCATCTATTTCCCCGCCGGCACCTATCTGGTGAGCGATTCTCTTGTGAGTAAGAACACCGCCGGCATCTGGCGGGCGATGGTGACCCTGCAGGGAGCGGATCGCGAGCGGACGATCCTGCGGCTGATCGACGGCGCTCCCGGCTTCGACGACGCGGCGAAGCCCAAGGCCATGCTCATGACCGGCTCGATCATGGACCCGGGCGAAGCGGATGCCGGCGGCGGCGGGAACAAGGCGTTTCGCAATTACGTGATGGATCTAACCATCGACACCGGCAGCGGCAACCGCGGCGCGATCGGGATCGAGTGGGCGGCGAGCAACTGGGGCTCGATCAAGGATGTCACCATCCGCAGCGGCGACGGCGCGGGTCACGCCGGCCTGTCGATGCGCCGCCGCATTCCCGGCCCGGGCTATGTGAAACGCGTCGCCATCGAGGGCTTTGACTACGGCATCGACGTCGGTGACATGCAGTATGGCTTCACGCTCGAACACCTGCACCTGCGCGGCCAGCGCCAGGCCGGCGTGCGGCTAGATCGGAACCTGCTGCACATCCGTCGGCTCACGAGCGACAACACCGTGCCGGCCGTGGTGACGACGCATCCCGAAAGCGTCCTAACGATAATTGATTCCGAATTCCGCGGCACGCCCGCCGGCGTCAACGCGCTGGAGGTCGGCGGCAATCTTCTGCTCGTGGATTTGGCTCTGAAGCCCGCCGCCTCGTTGCGGATACGCGACCAAACCCTGCCGCCGGCCGAACGCGTGGACATGCTGACCGTTCCCGCCGGAGAATCATTGGTTAGGCCGTCGCTACTGGTGGAGGAAGCTCCCGATTTCTGGAGCGACCACCTCGACGACTGGGCGGCGGTCGGTTCCCGGAACGACGACGAGGCCGACGACACGGCGGCGATTCAGCGGGCGATGGATTCGGGTAGGGCGACGGTGTATTTTCCGCCAGGGCGCGCTTATTTCGTGTCCGACACGATCGTCGTGCGCGGCGCGGTCCGGCAGGTGCTGGGGATGGGAGCGGAAATCAGCCTCGGTGCGGCGAAGATCCCGTTCGGCAACCCGGAGCGGCCGCGACCACTGATCCGGATCGAGCCAACAAAACATGCGGACGTCACCTTCGAGCATCTGTTTTTCAACGCGCAGTATCCCGGCGTGGTGATTTTCGAAAACGATTCACCGAAGACCGTGGTGATCCGGCACAGCGGTGGTTGGATCGGGAGTGGCAGGCATCGCCGGTCCTATCAGAACACCGCGCGGGCGACGGGGCGGGTGTTCGTGGAGGACGTGTTCATGCCAGGTTGGAATTTCACCAAACAATCGGTGTGGGCCCGCCAGTTCAACCCCGAGAATCAGGAGGGCGACGGCGGCGAACCGCAGGTGCGCAACACGGGCGGGGCGATGTGGATCCTCGGCTTCAAGACCGAAGGCCAGGCGCCGTTCATCCTCTCCGAACGGGGTGCGCGGACGGAGTTGCTAGGTGCTTACAACTACATTTCCGCCACCTTCACGCCGACGGTGCCGGCCGCGGCGGTGCCCTACGTGGTCCACGATTCGAGGGCGTTCCTGTCCTTCACCACGGAAAATTTCCGTGACAACGACTATCGGGCCTATGTGCGGATCCAGCAGGGAGAAACGATCCGCGAATGGACCCGCGAGCAGATGCCGCCGCGCAATGGAGCACCAGGCTATCGCTCGTTTTACGTCCCGGCGTTGTCTTCGACTGCCGGGAAATGAACATGACGGACGCGATGAAAGGGGGATCGATTCCGGCAAGCTGTGGTTGCTTCCGGGAACCATCAGGATCAAAACTCGCGCATGAATCCGGCTCTTGAAACATTGATGCTCGCCTTTGAAGGAGAGGGCGCGCTGGCGATTCCGGAGCGTGCTTTGTTCCTCGGCGCGCAGCCGCATCCGGCGCTGAAGACGTGGCCGGAAATCACCGGCTGGCAGCCGCTCAAGCCGCTCGCCTCCACGTGGGAGCGGGCGGGACTTCCGCGCCGCGACGATCTACCGGATGGAAAATGGCCGTTGGTGCTGGTCCTCCCCGGCAAGTCGCGCGACGAGGCGCTCGCCTGGTTCGCGATGGCCCGCGACCGCCTGGAACCGGGTGGCAGACTGCTCGTCGCCATGCCCAACACCGCCGGCGCCGGGCGCTTTGAAAAGGAACTCTCCAAGGCCACCGGCAACCTCGTTTCCATTCAAAAACACAAATGCCGTGCCTTCCACGTGACGGAGGACGGCACTTGGCACGAGGAGATCTTCCACGAATGGCGTGCTCTCGGCGAGCTGCGGGAAATCGCCGGATTCACCGTGCAGGCCGGGATTTTCAGCAGCGACCACATCGATCCCGGCTCTCAACTGCTCGCCGACCACCTGCCCGCCCATTGGCACGGAAACGTCGCGGATCTCGGCGCGGGTTGGGGGTTCCTATCCGACGCCGTCTTGAAACGCTGCCCGAAGATCCGACGGCTGGATATGTTTGAAGCGGATTCCCGCGCGCTGGAATGCGCCCGCCGAAATCTCGCGGGCCACGGGTGTGAGATCACCTACCACTGGCACGACGTCACCACCGGTCTGAACGAGATTTACGACGCCATCGTCATGAATCCGCCTTTCCACACCGGCCAGGCCACCGATGTCGATCTCGGCCGCGCCTTCCTCAAAACCGCCGCCGCCAGCCTGAAGCGAGGCGGAAAATTGCTTCTGGTCGCCAACCGGCAACTGCCCTACGAGCCGCTCTCGAAGCCAGCGGCCTCGCCTGGCGGAAAATCACCGAGGATAAAATCTACAAAATCCTCTCCGCCGAAAAACGCTAGCGGACCGCTGGATTCATCCCGGCCTTCATTCATTCATCTTCTTCTCCCCGTCCCACTCTCATGAAACTCGTCAAACTCCTCGCCAATCTCGGCTACGGCTCCCGCAAGGAAGTCCAGCGCCTCATCCGCTCCGGCGCCGTCACCGACATCGATGGCAAGGTGCTCGGCGAAAACGACGTGCCGCCCCACAACCAGATCCTCTTCCGCGGCGAACCGCTCGATCCCCCCGCGCCGCTCGTCATCATGCTCAACAAACCGGATGGTTACACGTGCAGCAGCGAAGACCCCGGCAGCACGATTTACGATCTCCTGCCGCCGCGCTTCGCCCAGCGGAATCCCGGCCTCAATCCCATCGGCCGGCTCGACAAGGACACCACCGGCCTGCTGCTGATGACCGATGACGGCAAGCTGCTCCACAAGATCATCCATCCGAAATCCGAGTGCCATAAGGTCTATCAAGCCCAGCTCGACCGCCCGCTCGAAGGCCACGAGGCCGAACTCTTCGCCTCCGGCACCCTGGTGCTGAACAGCGAGACCCGCCCACTGCTACCCGCCAAGTTCGAAGCCCTTGGCGAAAAGGAGGCCCTCGTCACCCTGCACGAGGGCCGCTACCATCAGGTCCGCCGCATGTTCGCCGCCGCCGGGAACCATGTGCTCGGCCTCAAGCGCATCTCCATTGGCGGCCTGAAAATGCCCGATGATCTTGAAGAAGGCGACTGGCGGGAGCTGACGCCTGAGGAGCTTCAGTCGGTCTTCGCTCCGATTTGAACAGAAAGAAGAGCGAGTGAGTCGCAAAATTTGGCAGGTTTAATAGGATTTTGCAGCCTACTATAAATTTTTTAGGCGTGGTTGCAGTCATCTTTGAAGCCAGGCAAGGTCAAAATGACCCAAGTAGGTCCAAAGTGTTGCTGCCGAACGCAGTGTTCATGCGATTGCCGTATGCGAGCGGAACAGCTGGTTTTCAGGTATTTGCAAAATCGGCCGACCGGGTTTTTCACGGGTGACCGCCATCGTCGGGGAGTAAAATGCGGAGGGATGAGGCGGATTACTACGCAAGCGGGAACTCAGCGGTGTTTCGGTAATGGCAACGGAATCTTCATAAATCCTAACTGGCACGGTCGGTGCTCAATGGGATTTTGTAATTTCATCGCTTTTCCCTCAAAAACAATCATGAAGCTCAAATCATCCCTCCTCGCTTTTGCCTTGGCTTCGCTCTCCAACGCTTACGGGCAATCTTACACATCCACCAGCGCGACCACCGCCTGGAATGCCGCTCGCTGGAATAATACCGCGGACGCCTCCCCCTACACCAGCACCTACACGGCGAACAATGCCGTCTCGTTCACCTCGGGCACCTACTCGTTCGCCGGGATGGGCGCGTCTACGAATGTCGGAAACGTCACCGTAGCATCTGGTGTCAGTGTTTCATTTGTTTCTACTGGGAGCACCTATGCCACCGGGGGCTTGGTTCGAACAATTAATGTCGGAACGGGTGGACTCTTTGACCTGAACGGAAACGCTGTTTCAACCGCTGCTGGAACTGGCTTTATCAAGAACGGTGACGGTGTGTTTGGAACCGGCGGAGGCGCGTTTACAGGTGGTTTTACGTTGAACACGGGAACGGTGATTGCTCGTGGAACAACCGGTCTGGGTAGTGGAGCTACGAATACTCTCACTTTGAACGGGGGAACGCTCGCATCGAACAACTCTCGGGATTTCGCCAATACCCGCTTTGGCGGGGGAATTACGATTGGCGGCAACGTTCAGTTCGGTGAGCTGGCTACCGTGGTTTCTATCGCAGGCAGTTCGGTTGATCTTTCCTTCGCTAACAACGTATCCCTTGGTAGTGCCAACCGCAAACTTACACTGGGAAACAATGGAATCCAGACGTTTAGCGGTGTGATTTCCAACACGGGAACCGGCGGCATTACTTTTGCGGCAAATGCAAATACAAGCGGTCGCTTCGATGTCACAAACACCTCGAACACTTTTTCCGGGCCCCTCACAATCAACGGCGGAGAAGTCCGCTTTTCCGCTGCTGACAGTTTCGGCAATGTGAGCAACGACATTGTCATTGATGGTGGGCGGATGGCGACGGCAAGCGCGACGAGTTACACGATCGCCTCGACCCATGGACTACAGCTCGGTGCGACAGCGGGATCTTCAATCAGCGTCACAACCAGTGGAACGCTTACCTATAATGGAATCGCTGCCAACAAAACTGGATCCGCGGGCATTTTGGTCAAGGAAGGTGCCGGTGTTCTATCGCTGGGCGGTGTCAACACCTATACCGGAGACACAGTCATCAATGGTGGCACCCTTACACTTGGCGCTTTGGGTTCCATTGACAATACCAGTGAGGTTTCCCTTGGCACCGTTGGCACCTTTGATGTTTCCGCTAAAGTCGGCGGCTACACGGTCGGCACCCTCAAGGGTTCCGGCAACGTAACCGGCGCACTTTCAATTTCCACCCAGTTGGCAATCGGCAACTCCCCGGGCACCACGAACTTCAGCAGCAGCCTGACCATCGGCTCCGGAGCCACTTACTTATATGAATTGACTGGCGGCGTTGCTCCGGGAGCAGGTTCCGCTGACCTTGGCGACGTGGCGGGTGCTTTGACGATCAACACCGGGGCGATTCTCGATCTGGTCCAACTCGGCAGCTATACTGCAGGCAACAAGTTCACGCTCTTGGCTTACGACGGAACTCTTACTGGAACCTTCAAGGACACAAGTTTGGCCACCTTGATCGATGGCGCCACCTTCACGGACGCAGGAGGAAGCTGGCAAATCCTGTATGCCGATTCCACTCCCGGAGCCAACGGTGGCGTGAGTGCGAGCAATACATATGTCACCATCACCGCCGTTCCCGAACCCGACGCCGCCGTCATCTTCGGTGCCATTGGCATCCTCGGCATCCTCCGACGCCGGCGCTAAACCATCC
>JBEDKU010000333.1:0-3495 GCA_041172045.1 Verrucomicrobiota bacterium
TTGGACCTCCAGCACCATTGGTTCCGCTGCGGTGTCCGGCGTGAACACCGTGGACAACACCGAGCAGGTCTATCTAGCAGCACCCATTGCGGGCGAATACATCATCACCGTCAACTACACCGCTACATTGACAGGCGGCTTGCAGGGTTTCTCCCTTATCGTCAGCGGGGAAACAGCCCCATGGGTCAATGAACCCAACAGCACAGGGGATAATTATACGGAAAACTTCGATGGCACCGGAGCCCCACTTAACGGTAAACCCACTACCACGGGCGGAGGAACATGGATCGCCAATTCAATCGTCACCGATAATGGCGACTGCACCACCAGTGCCGGATCCGCGGTTCTGCCCGTCGATCCTGTCCCCAACCGGATCTACACCGTATCCATGGACTTCAATCATGTCTCCACCGGTGCCTCCTGGACCGGACTCGGGTTCTGCTCCGCCCCGCCAACCTCCGCCCTCGGGGGAAGCAACAACTCAGACCGCTTCTCCAACAACCCGACCGGCTATGCGTGGATGCTCTACAACGACTCGCAACAAATCGTCACCTACGAGGGACCCAAGGCGGGAACCACCAACAACGGCGGCGGCGGCCCCTATGCGAACAGCATTCACACCATGAGCGTCGTCCTCGACACCACGGGCGACGGCAGCACATTCACTGCGAACTACCAGATCGATGGAACTTCCATCACGGGTGGCCCTCAGTTGATCGACGCCGTGACCGTCGCGGGCATCAACTACGTGGGTTTCTCCCAGACGACCCTCAGCAGCGGCAGCAAGGTGGACAACTTTTCGCTAACCAGCCGCCCGGCCGGAACCTACGGAACCTGGGCCACGGCCAATGGCATCGCTGGAGAGCCTGCAGCCGGTGACTTCGACAACGACGGTCTCGCCAACCTTGTCGAATACGCCCTAGGACTCAATCCCATCACCGCCACCCCCTCACCTGGCAGCGTCGATGGCGGAATTCTCAGCTTCAACAAGGGGGCCGCTGCCGTAAGCAATGGCGACGTGACCTTTACCATCGAGAGATCAGACGACCTTGGCGTCACTGACCCCTGGACGGAGGTCAACCCGCTGGTAAATGATACCTCGAAGATTTTCTATCAACTTCCAAGTGTCCCCGGCCAAACCACGGTCTTCACCCGGCTCAAGATTGTCCAAACTCCTTAAGTCCGTTTCATCCAACCATCCTACGATGAATTCAGAACATGCCGCGGGCTTTTGACACCGACACCCCGCGGGAGTGATTCTCGCTTCCACTTCGTTTCTCTGGCAGGCCTGAGCAAGACCGTGACCCATCAGATTTCCAGCAATGGAAAATCCAAAAAATTTCACCACATAAGAATAGATACCACGAGCAATCCCTCGTGAGACGAACGTCACGGAGCCCACCGAGCGAACATCGCGTCCCGATGATCAGGATCCCGAATTGATCTTCGGCCAATCGATCAAATCGTGCATCAATTAGCCCGCATCATGCATTCCCAGAAGCAAAAAATCCTTTATTATCACGAGTGAGATTGATTCCGAACGAGCAAGCTCCACCACCAACACACCTCCCGAAAAGACCCCGATGAAACTGAAAATGAAATCCACCATGCCGAATCCTTCCCGCATCCTCAGCCGAGCCGCCCTCTCATTTTTACTTGCTGCCGCAAGTTCAAACGCTGCCACTACCATCTATGCCCAAACGTTTGGGGGCACGGAAACAACCCTCCTCGACACCACTGCCGTCCAGACCGGGACCGGAAACTGGATCGCCGGAGCCACATTCACCACGAGTGGCAATCTCACCGGGACGGCCCGGCGCACATCCGCAGTATTGCCTTTTGATCCGGTTCAAGGGGAAACCTACACGGTGACAGCAACCGTCACCCTCACGAACACCGGATTTATCGGCCTGGGTTTCGCGGACAAAATCAATTTCACCGGCAACACCGGTGGCATGAACGACAACAACGCGTTCCGGTTTGCCGCCACTACCAACATCGCCGGCTACTCATGGCTCTTCCAGACGAGTTCTGCTGAAACCGCCTATGCCGGAGCCGGGCTTGTCAGTTCCTCGGGCACCGCTGCCGCAACCGGGGCTGTCGCACTGAAAATCGTCCTCGACGCCTCGGATATCACCAATTGGGTGACCACTTATTATGTGAATGGAACCGCCATCGGAACCAGCACGGCCAGTGCCGCAACCTTGGACGCCGCGATCGACAGCGTTGGGTTTACTTCCGGAAACGGGCTCGGCACGATCAGGGACTTCACTCTGACCTCGGTTCCCGAGCCTGGCGCGGCCCTTCTTGGCGGCATTGGAACGCTCTTACTCCTACGCCGCCGGAGAATCTAATCTCTCGCAGAGTCCTGCCTTGAATGGTCCAGATCTAACGAAGAATCCCCCAAAGGGCTGCGCTTTGATTCTCATGGTCTGAGTCGGTGTTCGGACCCTGTAATTGACGTTTCTAAACCGCCATGTCCTGCTTCAGCATCATCCAGTCTTTCGCCGTCTCCCTACCGGTAACGCTCGGCGGCCACCCATACGAAGCGGAGATCATTCGGTGAAGCACTCTGAAACCAGATCCATCATGAGAATTCCTTTCTTCATCATCGCGTCCGTCGCCCTCGGCTTGGCCGTTGGATATGCCTCCGAAAGCCGATCAAATATTCTCTTCATCGCCGTCGACGACCTTCGTCCGGAACTCGGGTGCGATGGCAACGAATTCATCAAGAGTCCCAACATCGACAATCTCGCCAAGCAAGGCCTATTGTTCAACCGTGCGTACTGCCAGCAAGCCGTTTGCTCGCCGTCGCGCACCAGCGTCCTCACAGGCACGCGCCCGGATACGAACAAGGTATGGGATCTGGCAACCCATTTCCGCAAGGCGCTGCCGGAGGTGATCGCTCTGCCGCAGTTTTTCAAGAACGCCGGCTATTACACCCGGGGTATGGGTAAGATCTATCATCACGGCTTTGACGATCCCGCATCGTGGTCGGCGCCCACGCTCTATCCGAACGCCCCCCAGGGCCGGACGAGACAATCCAGCGCCCCCGGCGCCACCAAGGCGGAAAGGCGCGGCCCGGCGGTGGAGAATGTCGATGTGCCCGACGAGTCGCTTCACGATGGAGAGCTCGCCAACATGGCGATCACTGCCCTTCACGAACTGAAATCCAAGTCCGAGCCTTTCTTCCTCGGCGTGGGATTCATCCGTCCCCATTTGCCATTCATCTCGCCGAAGAAATACTGGGACCTTTACGACCGTGCCAAGATCCCGCTTGCGACGAATCCCTTTCCGCCCGTGGGCGCGCCGGAGTATGCACTGGTCCGCGGTCCGGCCGAACTGCGTTCTTACAAAGGCACACCCGATGCGCGGGAACTGCCGGAACCCTTCGCACGGGAAGTGAAACACGGCTATTACGCGGCGGTTAGCTTTGTAGACGCCCAAATCGGCAGGTTATTGGACGAACTGGAGAGACTGGGAATGCGAGAGAAC
>JBEDKU010000334.1:0-4185 GCA_041172045.1 Verrucomicrobiota bacterium
GATCGAAAGCATGAAAAGATACACAGGATCGATTTCCAAGCGCTTGGCGCGTTTTGCCGTTAAACTGTCTGGAGGCTATTTGGCACGCCAGCTCTACCAGGAAATTCTCGGACGTAATGCCGACGAAAATGAACTATCTCGCTCCAAGGCATTAATCCAACGCTCCGGACGCATCAACCCGTTGGTAAAAGAACTTCTCGAATCCAAGGAATTCAGGGACAGGAGCTTCAACGCCAGCGTGCCTGTGATGACGACCCAGATCTACCAGGCTATTCTCGGGCGCAAGGTGGACGGGAATGGCCTATCCCGCGCCAAGTCTTTGATGCAAGGCTCCGGGCGCATCGCCCCCTTGATGAAAGAACTTCTCGAGTCCAAGGAGTTCCGGGACAGCTGTTTCAATGCAAGCGTGCCTGCAATGACGACCCAGATCTATCAGGAGATTCTCAGACGCAATGCCGAAGGAGATGAACTATCCCGCGCCGAGACTTTCATCCAACGCTCTGGTAGCATCGCCCCCTTGATGAAAGAACTTCTCGAATCCAAGGAATTCCGCGACAGGTGCTTCAATGCCACCGTGCCTGCAATGGCAGCCCAGCTCTATCAAGAAATTCTCGGGCGTGATGCCGAAGGAAATGAACTTTCCCGCGCCGAAACTCAAATCCAAGGCTCCGGGCGCATCGCCTCCTTGGTGAAAGAACTTCTCGAATCCAAGGAATTCCGCGACAGGAGCTTCAACGCCAGCGTCCCTGAATTTGTGATAGCCGGCTACCAGGCCATTTTCGGACGAGATCCGGACGAAGCACACCTCAAGCATCACGTCATCGAAATTCAAACAAACAGAAACACTGCGGATTTTCTCGGTGGTCTGATTGAATCGACCGAGTTCAAGCAGATCGCCGCGTCCAAACCCCTCGCCCCTCCTAACCCCGCACGCGTCCCGAAAAGCTCTGACGGAGGGAGGCGAATTCTGGTGACAAGCCATTGCCAAACTTATGGAATTGCGGACGCGCTTCAGATATTCCTCCCATCCGACACTCTTATTCCGTTGTCGATCCCGGATACATCCAATTCTGAAAGTGTTAAAAAATTCATCGAAAACCTCACTGGCATCGATGTCTGGGTTTCCATTCTGGACTTGTCTTGGGCAACCAGCAACGGATTTGAAAAAAAGCCAGGCTTCCAATTCGTGAAAATACCTCGGGTGGCCTTTTCGGCTTTTCATCCGGACCTGTGCTATGCTCGTGATTTGCACACAGGAAATTACACAAAAAATAATTATGAATCGTCGATCGGTATCTGGGCATATAACCACCAACTGGAAGTTGCGGATGCCGCGAAACTCTTCAATCGGGATACTTACGCAAAACTGGGATACTTCGATCTTTGGAATCCAAGCATCTCCAATCTCCGGATTTCTTTTGAAGACTGCGGGTTGGATTTTTCGAGCTTCATGCTCCCTATCAAGAGATCGGGACTCTTCATGTATTCGATCAATCACCCGAAGATCAGCGTTCTCGTCGAACTTTCGAAACAGGTTGCCATAAAACTTGGAGCCTCCCCTTCGATGATTGAGCGGGATTTCTATATTGAAGACCGGTTAATGGCTAGCGGGATCTGGCCGCTTTATCCGGAAATCGCGGACGAATTGTCCCTCTCCGAGGGCTCCTACAACTGGAGAGTCAATAGTCCATGGCTGAGGGGTGTTGAGCAATATCTTCAATTCGCTTATGATGACTACAAGCGTCAGAACATCCCGCATCATGGCATTAGAATGGAGAATAGGGATGAAACCCTCTATAACCTGGTCCTTGGAGATCAAGTGACAGCAACGAAATGAGCAATCCCTACAAAACACTTGATGACTTCTGCTTCTGGTCGCGGGCAATGACGTGGCCCGCGCCAGGACAGATCGACCCTGTCGTGAGCAGCACGGAAATCCTTCCCCACGAGAAAGTCGCCACCATGGGCAGTTGTTTCGCTCAACACTTGGCGTCCCATATCAAGGCATCCGGCTTGAACTACTTCGTTGCGGAACAGCCGCCCGCACACCTCGACGAAAAAGAATCAAAAGCACGAAATTTCGGCGTGTTTTCCGCCCGTTATGGCAACATCTATACCGTCCGGCAAGCAATCCAGTTGTTTGACCGGGCATTTGGATTTTTCTCTCCCATTGATGATGTTTGGAACCGCGGGACTAGGTTCGTCGATGCTTTCAGGCCACAGATCGAACCGGAGGGGTTCGCCTCCGGGCAGGAAGTGAGAGAAGCCGTTCAGGACCACCTTGCCCATGTGCGGCGGGTTTTTTCCGAAAGCAGCTTGCTTGTCTTCACGCTCGGACTGACCGAAGCCTGGAGATCCCGTCAGGACGGGTCCATCTATCCGGTCGCCCCTGGGGTTGCCGGAGGGGAGTTCGATCCGGAGCGTTACGAATTTGTCAATTTCACCGCAGGAGAGGTGCAGTCGGACCTTTCGGTTTTCATCAGGAAGATCCGCGACATCAACCCAGGAATCAGGGTATTGCTAACGGTTTCACCGGTTCCACTGATCGCCACCTACGAACGCCGTCACGTTTGGGTCTCAACCACCTACAGCAAGGCGGCGCTTCGCGTCGCTGCCGACGCAGCGGAACGTGAGTTTCAGGATGTCTTTTACTTTCCTTCCTATGAGATCATTACCTCACCTGCCGCAGGCGAGCGCTATTATGCCCACGACCTTCGACAAGTCACCGAAGTCGGAGTCAAACATGTCATGAAGATTTTCGGCAGGCATTTCTTCGGGAAAGACAAGAGCATCTCAGCGCCCTCCACTTCATCGGCACGACTTGAAGCGTCGATTCTCAGTGATGCCGGAATCGTGTGTGATGAAGAGGTAATTGAATCAGCCCTGCGGGAGAGCGGATTCAAGGGCGCTTGATCAAGTTAGCCGAGGATGCGCTCGGTGGCGTCATCCAACTCCGCCGCCACGATGATGATCTGGTGCGTGGCATTCATCGTCTCCTCATCCAGCTTCGCCTTGAACCGGCCTTCAAAATCGGCGGCCAGGCTTTGCCCGTTCCGGAATCCGTCATAAATCCGGGCGATCTTGTCCGGTTTCAGCTTCTCCATCCATGACGCATAGTCCAAGGCCTGGGCATACGGTCGGAGATGGAGAGTGTTCTGTGATAAGACCGGGTTTCGTCGCGACCCGGAACCCATCAACCCAGGCCAGGAATCCGCCAGCCTTCGCGGTAATCCCGGCGGACGAAGGCGTTGGCTGCGGGGAGGTCGAATTTCAGCTCCTTACTGTTCCACTTGAGGGTGGTGTTCTGGAATCGCGACGCGATGCCGCCGATCAGGATGGCCTCGGTGAGCGGACCGGCGTAGGCGAAGTCCGCCGTGGTCTTGCCCTCGCCACGGCAGGCGTCGATGAACTGGGCATAGTGGTTGAGCCCCTTGACCTTGGGGAACTGGTAGTCCTTGAATTTTTCGGCCGGGGAAAACTCGGGCAGTTTGTAGTGCGGCAGGAGCATCACGCCTTCCGTGCCGATGAGGATGGAGCCGGATTCCGGAAGCTGGGTCTTGCCGGTGAGCGCGATGATTTCGGCGGGCGGCCTGGCGGCGCCGTCATACCAGATGATGTCAAGGGTTCCGCCCGCGGTGAGCGGGGTGCCTTTGAATTGATAGATCACCTTGCCGTCCAGCGCCCAGTTCCATTTATTGGGTGGCGGCCCCTCGGAACGTGCGGAAACCGGCGCGCCGAGGCCGAGGCCCATGAAGAGCGGATCGAAAATATGGCAGCCCATGTCACCCAGCGTGCCGGTGCCGAAATCGAGGCGTTTGCGCCAGTTTCCGGGGTGATAGTATTCGCCGCCAATGAACGGACGCTCCGCGCAGACGCCGAGCCACTGGTTCCAGTCGAATCCCTCGGGCACCGGGTCGGTGGTGTCCGGTCTCGCGGACAGGTCGCCCCAGGATTTGGCGCACCACGAGTGGACTTCCCGGATCTTTCCCACCACGCCATCCCGCATGACCTGCGCCGCGATCCGGTAGTAGGCGGTGGAATGACATTGAATGCCCATCTGGGTGACGAGCTTCTTCTCGGCGGCCAGCTCAGTCATCCGCCGGGTCTCGTGGAGATCGTGGGCGAGCGGTTTCTGGCCGTAGAGGTGCTTGCCTAGCTTCATGGCGCTCACGCCGATGGGCGCGT
>JBEDKU010000335.1:0-5946 GCA_041172045.1 Verrucomicrobiota bacterium
AAAACCCCCGGATTCTCACGCCCCGGGGTTGCGCACGAGGTATTTTCCATTAAGGAAAGGGCGTCACGACTGGTTCAGACAACCATCCGTGCATTTCCAACATCATGTCCGCACGCTTTGATTTCCGCAGCCGCCACCTGGGTCCCGTTGGTTCCGATCGCGATGAGATGCTCCGCGACACCGGCTATCCGTCGCTCGCCGCCCTGGTGAATGCCGCCGTGCCCGCCGGAATCCGCATGGACGGTGCCATGACGCTGCCCGCCGCCCGCTCGGAACACGACGCGCTCGCCTGGCTCAAGTCGATCATGGGGAAAAACAAGGTGCTCAAGTCGTTCATCGGCCAAGGCTACTACGGCACCCACACGCCGGGCGTCATCCAGCGGAACATCCTGGAAAACCCCGGCTGGTACACCGCCTACACGCCCTATCAGGCGGAAATCGCGCAGGGCCGTCTCGAAGCGCTGCTGAATTTCCAGACGATGATCACCGACCTGACCGGGCTGGATGTCTCCAACGCCTCGCTGCTCGACGAGGGCACCGCCGCGGCCGAGGCAATGAGCCTGGCGCTGGCCGGCAAGCCGAAGGGCAAGGCGATTTTCGTTTCCGACCGCTGCCATCCGCAGACCATCGATGTGGTGACGACCCGCGCCGAGCCGCTCGGCATCGAGGTGATCACCGGCGATTGGCAGGCTTACGAGGCAATCGAAGGCGTGTTCGCGGTGCTGGTGCAGTATCCCGACACCCGCGGTCGCATCGATGACTTCACGGAGTTTTTCGCGAAGAACAAGGCGGCGGGCGTGGTCAACATCGTCGCCGCGGATCTGCTGGCGCTGACGGTTCTCAAAGCGCCGGGTGAGTTCGGCGCGGACATCTGCATCGGTTCCTCGCAGCGTTTCGGCGTGCCGATGGGCTTTGGCGGACCGCACGCGGGCTTCATGGCTTGTGCGGACGCGTTGAAGCGCAAGATGCCGGGCCGCCTCATCGGCGTGTCCGTCGATTCGCGCGGGAAGCCGGGCTATCGGCTCGCGCTGCAAACCCGCGAGCAACACATCCGCCGCGACAAGGCGACGTCCAACATCTGCACCGCGCAGGTGCTGCTCGCCGTGATGGCCTCGATGTATGCGGTCTATCATGGGCCGGAGGGGCTGAAGCACATCGCCCACACCACCCACGCCCGTGCGGCGGAGCTCAAGGGGGCGCTCGTCGCCGGTGGGATTGAGATCGAGGACGGTCCGTTTTTCGACACGCTCGTCGCAAAAGTCTCCGGAATGGCGGATACCATCCTTGCGGTTGCCGAGGCTTCCGGGATCAACCTTCGGCGGATCGATACGGATCATCTCGGGATTTCGTTTGATGAAACTTCGACGCTGGACGACGTGGTTTCGATTTGCCGCGCGTTCAAGATCGGCGAGGAAGCTATCCAAGCGGGCGAGGTGGCTTGGCCGGCGTCGCTTGCCCGCGACACGGCTTTCCTCACGCAGAAAGTCTTCAACAGCTATCACTCGGAAACGGACATGCTTCGCTATCTGAAGCGGCTTGAGTCGAAGGATCTCGCGCTCAACGAGTCGATGATCGCGCTGGGTTCCTGCACGATGAAATTAAACGCCACCTCGGAAATGATGCCGCTGAGCTGGCCGGAAGTTTCCTCGCTGCATCCGTTCGTGCCAGCGGACCAGAGCCAGGGTTACCGTGAAATGCTCGGGCTGCTCGAAGGCTGGCTGGCGGAGGTCACCGGATTCGCCGGGGTTTCGCTCCAGCCGAATGCCGGCTCGCAAGGCGAATATGCCGGACTGCTCGCGATCTATCAATACCACCGTTCGCGCGGCGATTCACACCGGAACATCTGTCTCATTCCCGTTTCCGCCCACGGCACGAACCCCGCCTCCGCGGTGATGGCTGGGATGAAGGTCATCGGCGTGAAGTGCGACGAGAAGGGCAACATCGACGTCGCCGACCTCGCCGCCCGCACCGAGGAGCACCGCGACAATCTCGCGGCGCTGATGGTCACCTATCCCTCGACCCACGGCGTGTTCGAGGAAACGATTCGTTCGATTTGTGAAATCATCCACGAAGCCGGCGGCCAGGTTTACATGGACGGCGCTAACATGAACGCGCAGGTCGGCCTGACCTCGCCCGGCCTGATCGGCGCGGACGTCTGCCACTTGAATCTCCACAAAACCTTCTGCATCCCGCACGGCGGCGGTGGACCTGGCGTCGGTCCCATCGGCGTGGCGAAGCAGCTCGTGCCATTTCTTCCCGGCCATGCCGAGTTGGAGAACCCGGGCGGCGCGGTTTGTTCCGCACCATGGGGAAGCGCTTCGATCAACACGATTTCCTGGATGTATATCGCGATGATGGGACCCGACGGTCTCACCGAAGCGACCGAGGTCGCCATCCTCAACGCGAACTACATCGCCAAGCGGCTCGCGCCTTATTTCCCGGTGCTTTACACCGGCAACGAGGGCCTCGTCGCCCACGAGTGCATCATCGACGTCCGTCCTCTATCCGATGCGAGTGGCATCACCGTCGAGGATGTGGCGAAGCGGCTGATGGACTACGGCTACCACGCGCCCACGATGAGCTGGCCGGTCGGCGGCACCCTGATGATCGAGCCGACGGAATCCGAATCGAAGGCCGAGCTCGATCGGTTCTGTGATGCGATGATTTCCATCCACGGCGAAATTTCCGCGGTGATCGGCGGCGAACTGGATGCGAATGACAATCCGTTGAAGCACGCTCCACATCCTTGTGAGGTGGTTTGTGGAAACGATTGGCCACACGCCTACAGTCGCGAGCAGGCGGCGTTTCCGCTGCCCTATCTGCGGCAGCACAAATTCTGGCCGTCGGTCGGCCGCATCGACAACGTGCACGGCGACCGCAACTTGATCTGCACCTGCGACTCGGTGGAAGCTTACGCGGAAAGCAACGCATGAGCCCGGAATCGCCCATCGACTGGACGACGTGGCAGGGCGAAATGCTGGCCACGATCCTGTTCGTCATCAAGGACGGGCGGATTCTGCTGATCGAGAAAAAGCGGGGCCTGGGTGCCGGCAAAATCAACGGACCGGGAGGCAAGATCGATCCCGGTGAAACCGCATTGCAGGCGGCGATCCGCGAGACGGAGGAAGAGCTGCTGATCACCCCGCACGCGCCACGCAAGCTGGGCGAGCTGCGGTTCTCCATGTCGGACTGCCCGGACATCCTCTGCCATGTCTATCGTTCTGACGACTTCAGCGGGACACCCACCGAGACGGATGAGGCGGTGCCGGTGTGGACCGCGCTCGACGCGATTCCCTATCACCGGATGTGGGAGGACGACCAGCATTGGCTGCCGCTCTTGCTCAATGAACAATCGTTCCTCGGGCGCTTTGTCTTCGAATCCGACCGCTTGCGATGGAGCCAGGTCACGACGGATGTGACTTGGTGAAATGAAAAAGGCCGCCCCCCTTTTATCGGGAGGCGGCCTTTGAGATTACCAGTTGATATCGATTAGAGCGACGCCTTGAGCGAGCTGAACTTGGCATTCAGTTGTGCAAGTGCGGCTTCGGCCTTGGCGATTTCCTTGCTCAGCGCGAGAAGCGAGCTGAGCTTGGCGTCGAAGCCGCCCGACGTATTGGACTTGGGAGCCTTGGCGGCTTTCGCAGCTTTGGCCGCCTTGGCTGGCGAGACGTAGCGGACGCCCTTTTTCGAAACCTTCTTGGCGGCACCCTTGCCACCGGACGCCTTCAGCCAGGCCATCACGGTGAGCGGGGAAATCTGGAACTTGGCTGCTGCCTTGCTCTGGCCGCCACGTCCGTTTGCGGCATTGTAGGATGCGACGAAGTCGGTGACTTCCTTCTTTTGTTCGTCGGTATAGCGGGTGCCGGCCTTGCTCTTGCCGGCGGCCTTCGGGGCCTTGGCGGCTTTGGCTGCCTTGGGGGCCTTTGGTGCTTTGGCTGCTTTCGGAGCCTTGGCTGCCTTGGCGGCTTTCGGTGCTTCTGCCGCTTTCGGGGCCTTGGCTTCGGTGCTTGCCTGTGGGGCGGAAGCTCCCGCCGCCTTCAACCAACTTGCGATCGTGATCTGGGAAATCTTGAATTTTGCGGCGGCCTTGCTTTGGCCTCCGCGGCCGTTGGCGGCATTGTAGCTGAGGATGAAATCCACAACTTCCTTCTTTTGTGCATCAGTATAGCGGACCCCTTGGGCGGTCTTTTTCTTAGTAGTAGTGCTCATGACAGGGGCAACCTATAATTGAAAGACAGGCTAGCAAGCTAAAATCGCACTGTCGGATACTATCATATTCTGCCTTCCGGCTAAACCATCTGGTCGCCCGCTTCCGAGATGACTTCGCGGAGGACGGATCTGTCATTCATATCAGCCAGCCAATGGTCGCAACCACTCATTACTTTGGGTCGCGCGACCACGCCGCCAAAGCCGATAAATGCATCCACATCCGGTTTGGTCTCCAGGTCGGAAACTCCGTCTCCCATCATCACAACACGCTCGGGAAGCATCGCCCGCTTCCACTCGCGGATGACTTCGTTCTTACCGAGATTCCGCGTGGTGGGGTAGTCCTCGCCATATCCTTTATAAGAGCCATCCTCATGAAAATATAGCGGCACGGCCTCCACGTGGGCGATGCCGAGATGTTCTGCAAGTGGCTCGATCAAAGGGGCGAAACCACCGGAAAGAATCACCGGCAGCCAACCCGCCGCTTTCACCTCCTGGATCATTTCCATAGCTCCGGGAACCACGGTTTCCACATATAACGCGCCGATCGCGTCACACAGCGCCCGGTCGGGACGAATCATCCGCATCCGCCGCGGGAACACCTCGCTGATCGGCACTTCGCCATTCATCGCGGCATTGGTCAGTTCCACGACTTGTGCGAATACCGCATCGCCCTTCGCGCGCGCCAGTTCATCAATTCCCTCAATCGTCGAAAGCGTGGAATCACAGTCGATGAACATCAACTTTCCGCGAGGCCGGGTGGCTGGCTGGATTTGCAGTTCAGTTCCTTTCTCCACCATGTCGAACAACTCGATCATCCCGGAATTACCGAGGCGGATGCATCCATGGCTGGCGGGCTGTCCAAGCAGGTGTTCATGATTGGTGCCATGGATATAGATGAACCGCTCCAGCGTGTTCGCGTTCTCCGGGTCCAATCCTTCGAGTCGGAGGATCCGGCTGAGCACCAGATCGCCGCCGCCGTCGGCACCCGGTTGCCAGAGGCCGGTCGGGACGCGTTGTTTGAAAATGGTGCCGCTCGTTTCCCCTGCGCCGATCTTTTCGGTGATCCGGAAGTTCCCCGTCGGCGTGCGGTAGCTGTCCACCACGAAGCCCATGCCCTTGGTCGCGGTGGAAATGACATACTGGCGGATGCAGCGGTTCTCCTCGATGATTTTCAGGGTTTGTTCGTCGATGGAAACTTCAAGTCGGCGTGTCGGAGTCATGGTGGTGTCAGAACGAGAAGCGCGTTATGTCCGCCCATTCCGTGGGAGAGTTTATAGATCGAACCGGTGGCATCAAGTGACACTTCGGGCAGGTGAAAGCCAGCGGGGGAGTGATGGTTGAGCCGGTTCGGCGGGAGTTTTCCTTCTGCCAGAAACCGGGCGAGGATCACGCTCTCCAGCAAGCCGCTCGCGCCGATGGTGTGGCCGGTGAACGGCTTCAGCAAATGCAGGGTAGGCCGCGCGTCCGGGAAACAACGGTTCAACACGGCGGGATCCGCCACCGACTGGACCGCCGTGCCGGTGGCGTGGGGGCAGACGGCGACCGGATGGCCGTGGAGTTGGATGGCTTTTTCTAGCAGCGCTGGAGTGCGTCCGCCGTCGGCGGGAATGCCTACCGGATCGCACGCATCGGCATTGCATCCGTAGTGCGACAGCCGGGGGAAACCGCCGTCGTTGAATTCAATGGCCATCGCCGCCGCGCCCTCGCCGGGGATGAATCCGGAGGTTCCCGGATGGT
>JBEDKU010000336.1:0-4950 GCA_041172045.1 Verrucomicrobiota bacterium
CCCAGCTTCTCACCCGCGTGAGCCATGGACCTGAACCGCTGCGGGTCATCCGCCATGGCATAACCCACCCAGGCCATGCGGTATCCGCCGATCTCCACGGCGATGCGGCACGCCTCTTCCAGCAAGGCGGTTTCATCGGATGCGCGGATCAGCATCTCGTTGCAGGAGCTGAGCATTTGCATCGCCCGGTGGTAGCGGCCGAGTTCCTGATCGGCGGTCTTTTTATCCGTTAAGTCCATCATCCCGCCCACCATGCGGGTGCCCTTGCCGGAAGAATCACGGATCACCTGACCGCGGTCCAGCACATGGAAAACGGTGCCGTTCCTGCTGATGAACCGGTATTCATCCGACCAATGAGGGTCGCCCTGCTCGATGGATCGATAAAGTCCGGCCACCACGCGCTCGCGGTCATCCGGGTGAACCTGGCCCATCCAGTCGCTGATCAAGCCCGTGTTCTCGCTGGCGGGCCAGCCGAACAAATTCGCGAAGCCGCCGTTCCACCAGAGGTCGTCGGTGACGAGATTCCAGTCCCAGATGGTGTCGTTCGTGGCCGAGGCCACCGACTGGAAGCGTTGATGGCTGGTGAGCACCTCCTGGCGGGCGAGCGTCCGCCCGCAGATTTCCAGCGTGAGGGAGATGAGGTTCGCCACGGCGACCGCGAAAGTCTTTTCATCCGCGGTCCAGTTCCGCGCGGGCCCGATGTGCTCGCAGCAGAGAAGATGGTCCACGCGATTTCCCAAACGGACGGGCACATCCATCATCGAGCCGATCCCGAGCGGCAGCAGATAAGCAGCGGCGAATTCGCGGGTGCTCGGATCGTTCACGGCATCGTCCGCCGCGATCAATTCCATGGATTCGATCGCCTGGAAGTAGCCGGGATAATCGGATGCGATCAGGGGCGGGGGCGCGGAATGGCGGTCCGACGCGAGTTCATACAAGTCGAGGCACTCGATGCCTTCGCGTTCTTCCGTGAATCGCCAGATGCTCACCCGGTCCACACCCAGGGTCCTGGCGGTCGTTTCGGTGATCCGGAAAAACGCGTCCTCGGTCCGCAGGATGTCGGGCTGGGTCTCCCGGGTCAGGGCGATCAAGGCGTTGCGCTGCGTGAGGTAGCGGAGTTCGTTGGCCCGGAGGATATCATCCGCCACTTTATTCTCCGTGATGTCCTTGAAAGCGCCTTGGATGCGCGTGACGGTTCCAGCTTCATCGCGAATTGCCTCACCGATGGCTCGCACCCAGATGCGGCGGCCACGAGCTGTGATGAATTCCATTTCCCCGTCGAAGGGCGCCCCGTCTAACACGCACTTCTTAAATAGCCGGCTGACATAGCCACGCCACTCGGGAGCACAGTAATTCAGCGCCTCTTCGAATCCGGGAGTTGTCCCCGGCGGCACCTCATGGATGGCGCAAACCTGGTCCGACCAGGTGATGCGGTTCTCCGGATATTCGACCATCCAGCCGCCGATGTGGGTGGCTTCGCTGGCGATGCGGAGCAGGGCCTCGCTCGCCTTGAGATGCTCCGCGGCCCGGCTTCGCTCGATGGCGAGGCTGGCGAGCTTGGAGGCGGATTCCCCCCAGCGGACCTCCTCCGGCGATGGCGCGGCGGGCGCCTGATGGTAAATCCCCATCGTGGCCAGAATCGAGCGATCCGATGAAAAAACCGGAATCGACCAGCACGCGCGCAGACCGGCCTTGCGGTTGGCATCGCAAAACGAATGCCAGTCCGAAAGTTTCGCGATGTCCTCGAAAACGACGATCTTCCCGAGCGCGGCCGCGGCTCCACAAGGACTCATCCCCACTCCGATGGGGAAAGGTCCGAGACGGTCGAAAAAAACCTCCTCAAAACCCGACTCCGCCCCCAGGACCAGGTGATCGTTTTTCGGCTGGGTCAGCATGATCGCACACCGCACCCCCGGACCCGACAGATTGGCGGCGCACTTCGCGATCTGTTCCAGGATCCGCCGAAGCGGCTCCCCGTTGAGGATCATTTCCAGCACTTCCATCTGACTTTGTGAAAAGGTGTCGGCCAGGTGTTTCTGCCGACGGACTCCGGCCTCCCGCAGCTCACGCTCCACCGCGACTCCCAGACGGATGAGATTGTCCTTGAGCAGGTAGTCCGCCGCCCCGTGCTTCATCGCCCTCACCGCCTCATCTTCGCCAATCTCGCCGGAAACGATGATCAACGGAATGCCCTTGCCGCTCTCCCGGAGGATTTCAAGCGCCTCAAGGGCACCGAACGAAGGCATCGCATAATCGCAGAGGATGATTTCAAACCCACCGTCCGCCAGCGCCGCGTGGAAACCGTCCGCCGTCATCACCCGTTGGCTTTCGGGGGCGTATCCCTGCCGTTCGAGTTCGGTCGATACCAACATGGCGTCGTCGTCGGAATCTTCGACAAGCAGCAGGCGCAGCGGTGTTCGGGTCATAAGCTTGGTGCGGTCATGGCGGTGGTTCGTTAAGTCAAAGCCACTATAACCCCATCTGGCGGGTTGCCTCGACAAATGTGTCGAATTCCACCAGCTTGCGGACATCGCTGTTGCACCCCAGCGAAGAACCTTCCATGGGATTCCTATCCTCGGCCGACCGGGTGACGATGACCACCGGCAATATCCGGGTGCGATCCGTCGCGCGGATCTTCCGCAAGACCTCGTGACCGTCCACTTTAGGCAGCTTGAGATCAAGCAGGATGACCGCTGGCAGGAGACTCCTCGCTGCGGAGGAGGTCGGTCCTTCTCCCAAAAGGAATTCAAGCGCCTTCTCTCCATCGCCGGCAAGCACCACCTCGTTCGCGATGTTGTTGTTTGGCAACGCCACGCTCGTGAAATCCCGGTCGTCCGGGTTGTCCTCCACCAGCAGGATGACCTTGTGGTTCATGAATGCGGTCCGACTTTCGCAGGATCCAGTGAGAAATTAAAGATCGCCCCCTCGTCAATCATGCCCCTCCCGGAAACCTCCCCGCCGTGACGGAGGATGATTCGTTGCACGGTCGCCAATCCAATGCCGGTTCCCTTGAATTCAGCTTGGGAATGGAGCCGCTGGAAGGCGCCGAACAGCTTGTGCGCGTAGCGGTTGTCGAACCCCACGCCGTTGTCCCTGACAAAACACCCGAGCTTTCCGCCCTCCAAGGAAGCTCCGCCGAGTTCGATCCTCGCCGCGGGATTCCTCGAGGTGAATTTCCACGAGTTGGAGAGCAGGTTGCTCATCATGGCCCTCAGCAGCGCCGGGTCTCCCATCACCCGGATGTCCGGAGCGATGAGCGCCTCCACCCGGCGCTCCGGCTCGGCCCGACGGTGATCGGCGATCAGCTCACGTGCCATTTCGCTCAGATCGACGGGTTTCATGTTCATTTCCGCACGGGTCAGCCGGGAGAGTTGCAGCAGGTCATCGATCAAGTCTCCCATGAAGGCGGCGGCCCTGCGGATCCGGCGGAGGTATTCCAGACTGGTCGCGTCCAGCTTGTCCGCTTGGTGCTCCTCCAAGGCCTGGGCGAACCCGGAGATGCCCCGCAGCGGCGCCCGAAGGTCGTGGGAAACGGAGTAACTGAACGCCTCCAACTCCAGATTGAGCGCTTTCAGGTGGCATGCCTGCTGGAAAAGCTCCGCCTCGGCACGCTTCTTCGCGGTCACGTCGCGGCCCACCGCATGGAGTAAGCCCTCCTTGACAAACGGCTGGGTGCTCCATTCCAGCCAGACCCACGAGCCGTCCTTGCAACGGTAACGATTCTCGAAATGAAGCGTCGGCTGCCCCAACAGAAGCGTCTTCAACTCCCCCCTTGTCGCCGGCACATCGTCCGGATGGATCAAATCGTAGTAGGACCGCGCCAGAATCTCCTCTTCCGTATAGCCGAGCGTCCTGCTGAACGCGGCATTCACCCGCTTGAAATACCCGTCCATCCCTGCGATCCCAAACAGATCCGGCGCGAGCGAGAAAAAGCTTTCGCGCTCCTTTTCGAGGCGTTTCGTTTCCAGATCCGCCCGGTGCGCGGATCGCACGGTCCAAAACATGAAGGTGCCGAAAATCCCGATGCTCAGAACGAGCAGCCCGGATCCCGGGATGATGAGACCCAGAGCGGTGTTCGGAGCGATCCGGTTCACCAATTCCGGGTCGTTCCCATGCAGTTCGTTCGTCAACAGCCTGTGACCCAACGGAATGCTCCATTCCAGAAGATAGGCGCCAAGATTAGAAACGCCGACCGCAATGATCACCGCGGCCAGCGCCCGCCCCGCCCGCACCGGCCGCCGCACCTGAATGACCAGCGAGAGCCCGACGAGCAAACAACACAGCGCCGTGAGCGGATTCATCGAAATCATGCCCTCGCCCACACCTTTCAGCAGATCAATCCGCGACCACCATCCCACCAGCACCAGCGCCCCCATCCCCATCGCAAAATATCCTGCCACGGCGGCGAGGGCGTTCACGCGGGATTGCCGGCGGATGATGGATGAATCTGTCATGGTCATGCTGTCAGAACCCGCGTCGATCAAGAAAACCCGGCCCGTCGAGTTCGCTTGGGGGTCACTGAAGGGAATGAGCGGCCATCGCAAAAACCAGCCTGCCAAGGGAACCCTCCAAAGAAGGGTCAACACACGTGGCAGACTGGAATTGAATGGGCCGAAGCCCTGTTCCCCCCCCGGAGAACGATTTCCTTATCGCACCCTCCATGCCAGCTTCCCTCGCCTACCCGCAAATAGCTGATAATAAGCGCATTAAAATATCCCCTATTCATAAATCTCCATCAACCACCACGAAAACTCCTGCAACTTCTGCACTTTTAGATATGATCCCTGCAAACTTTGCAGGCAATTTATCCGCTGCCATCCCGGCCCCTGAACTCGACCCGCGGTTTTGCTGGAATGGTGGATTGCCAAAGGACTGGATGCCGGACTACTTTCCCCCCGACCCCCAGCGGGAAGCGTGAAAAGCCTCATAGTGTAATGGTAACACACCGGA
>JBEDKU010000337.1:0-2515 GCA_041172045.1 Verrucomicrobiota bacterium
GCACTGGGGGAACTCGATCTATCTGGAATGGTTCAGCACCACCAACGGCCGGGTCGTCATCGAAGCCGCGCACTATCAGCTTGAACTTGACGCGGAGCCAGCGTGGATCCTGACCGGAGAAGAGGAGACCGCCCAACAATCCACAAGCGCGGAGGCGATGGCGGAGTTCATGGAACGGATCGGTGCGGCCGTGAACGCGGCGGCCATGAAGGATGATGACGATCGACCGCAGTCCCTGGAAGAAGCCCGGGCCGACGCCGAGGATGAGAAAATGCAGTTGCTGCTGGATCGAGTGACGGCGCGGCTCGAGCGTGGAGAACCCGACGTCATGGACTTCGACCAGGTTTATGCCGAGGAACGCGCGCGTTTGATGCGGGAACGTGGCGAAAAGGATCCCGAACTCACGCCGGAAGAAGCGGACGAGCGACAGCAATGGATCGAGGAAATGAAGGCCATCGCCCAAGAAGCGCTCGTTGATCTCGAAGCGGAGAAATGGAAGGGCGGGAACCAGTTTGAGGAAGAGCGACATCCGCTGGTGGAGGCATGCCGCGATCTAGCGATCCGGCTTTACCATGACGTCCGGAACGCCGGGTGGGTCGCGGAGGACGCGCAGGACGAGCACCCGTTGCGGGAAATCGTCCACAGCGTGAGCAGCGCCAGCGCGAAACTCGCCGGAGCTCTTTGCATGGCGACCCGCCACGACGAGTGGCCGCCGGAGCGATCCATCGCCGGCAACGTCATCGTCCGCCTCAAAAAGGCGCGTGGCTACCTCCGCGATGCCCTGAGCGGCCTTGACTCCGCGGAAGAGGAGGCACTCGCCGTCCCGAAATGGCGGCACCAGACCCGCATGAATGTCATCGATGTGCTCGCGCAAACGGAGGAACTCATTCGCGAGGCACGCGAGGTGTTGGATGTGAGCGATGACGACGATCTCGGAATTTTCTGAGGGCGGGTCACCGACCGGAGCCAACGCCTTTGATTTCGATTGCCACGGCCTTGCTCGTCGGCGTGCCACTGCCTTCGGCCTGGCTGCCGACAGGGACCAACACGTTCGCCTCGGGAAAATACGCGGCGGCGCTGCCGCGCGGCATCTCATACGGAATGGCGGTGAAGGACTCGGCGGTGCGACGCTCGTCGCCCCAGACGCTGGTGATGTCCACTTGGGAACAAGGGGCGATGCCTCTTTCCCGTAAATCCTCGGGATTGACGAGGATAATGCGGCGGGCGTTGGAAATCCCCCGATAGCGGTCGTCCATGCCGTAAATGGTGGTGTTGAACTGGTCGTGGCTGCGGAGGGTTTGCAGAACGAGGCGGCCGGGCGCGGTTTCAAAGACATCCATGGCGGCAAGACTGAAGGCGGCCTTGCCGGTGGGGGTTTCCCAGACCCGGTTTTTCGCGGGGTTGGGCAGATAGAAGCCGCCCGATTCGTTGGCGCGCTCGCTGTAGTTGTCAAATCCGGGGATCACGCGCTCGATGAGGCTGCGGATGCGGTCGTAGTCATCGGCCAGCCAAAGCCATGGCACCGGACTCACCGCGCCATCCATGGCGGCGGCAAGACGGGCGATGATCTCCACCTCGGATAGAAGATCGGGGGATGCGGGTGAGAGCACGCCGCGCGACATCTGGACGACGCCCATGGAATTCTCACAGGTGACGAATTTCCCATCGCCGTCGCGCTCGCTGCGGCCGAGGCAGGGCAGGATGAGCGCGGTGCGGCCGGTGACGAGATGGCTGCGGTTCAGCTTGGTGGAGACGTGCACGGTGAGCTCGCAACGACTCAGCGCGGCGGCGGTGTATGCGGTATCCGGCGAGGCCTGGAGGAAATTCCCGCCAAGCGCGAAGAAGACCTTGGCGGCGCCGGCATGCATGGCGTGGATGGCGGCGACGGTGTCGTAGCCATGCGCGCGAGGCGAGTGGATGCCGCACTCCCGGTCGAGGGCGGCGAGGAAGGTTTCGGGCATTTTCTCGAAGATGCCCATGGTCCGGTCGCCCTGGACATTGCTGTGGCCGCGGACCGGGCAGAGGCCCGCTCCGGGCCGGCCGATGGCTCCTAGCAGGAGATGGACATTGATGACCTCACGGATGGTGGCGACGGCGTTCCGGTGCTGGGTGAGCCCCATGGCCCAACAAGTGACGAGTTTGCGGCCGCCGTCTAGCAATTGGTTCGCGAGGGCCCGGATCTCATCCTCCCCCACCCCGCTCATGCGGATGATTTCCGGCCACGGGGTTTCCAGAACGAGGGTGCGGTAAGCCCCGTATTCAACCGTGTGACCGCGGAGGAAAGCGGCATCCACCACAGTGCCAGGCTGCGCGGCCTCCCGCTCGAGCAGCGCCTTGGCCAGGCCGCGGAAAAGAGCGAGATCTCCATTGACGCGGACACGAATGAATTTCGATGCCAGCGCGCTCGCCCGCCCGAGCACGGTGGCCACCGGATGCTGCGGATGGATGAAGCCGACCAGGCCGGCTTCCTTGAGCGGATTGATGGAGACGACCCTCGCCCCGCGCTTCACGGCGG
>JBEDKU010000338.1:0-6714 GCA_041172045.1 Verrucomicrobiota bacterium
ATCCAGTCGGCAAAGACCAGCACCTGGTTTTCCGTGAGATCCGGGATGGCGTCCACCGGCGTGAGGCGGACGGCCCGGATGCCGAGCGCGACTAGCAGAAGCGCCCCGCAAATGACGAGGAAGCGGTTTTTCAGGCTCCATTCGATGATGCGTTCGATCATGGTTTGATCTCCTTTCCGCATTCGAGCATCTCGGCGCCGAAGAACGGATTACCGCCGAGGCGTTTGCCGGTTTGGAGCCAGCGGCCCTTTTTCGCCACTCCCGGAAGGGCCTGATCGACCATCGGACATTCCCAAATTTGCACATCGGGGAATCCCTTGACCTTGCGAAGTGGCTCGACGATGGCTGCCGCGACCATTGAAAATGGATAGAACGCGGCCCGCGCGCTCTTGAGGTCTTCGAAGCCGTGGAAATGGCGGGACTTGTCGAGGGCGTCGATCGATTCCTTCGGAATCGGTCGACTTGCGAGCGCTTGGATGAAGGCTCCGGTCGTATCCATCGCGGGTTCACTGGCCTTGTTAAATGCGGCGAGATCATCCGCGGCGAGAGCGGCGGACATGGCGTCGGCCATTTTGATGAAACCGGCGATGGATTGGATCCGATCCGCCGTTAGCTCGGCGGTCATGGCGACGGGCATTGGCTCGTCAACCACCGGCGACATGAAGGCGCGGTTCATTTCCGCCTGGCCGTCGATGAGAAGGTTTCCATTCGTGACGACCTTGTCGCCCGCCTTGAGGCCGGAGAGGATCTCGACGAGCGTGTCGCCGCGGCGGCCGATTTTCACCGGCGTCTGGGCATAAGCTCCACCTTCCTGGTCGATGTAAACCACGGCCTCCGGCCCGGTTTGGATAACAGCGGAGCGCGGCACCGTTAGCACGGCGGGCGCGTCCACCTTGACCGCGCCGTCGGCATAGAGGCGGTGGAGCAGCAGGCGGCGGCCATCGACTTTGGGATTGGGAAGCTCCACGCGCACCTTGGTGGAACGGGTGGCCTCGTCGAAATTGGGATCGATGAAGGTGACTTTCCCATCGAAGGATTTTCCGGGAATCGCCGGAGTGGTGACGGTGACTGTCTGGCCGATCTTG
This sequence comes from Verrucomicrobiota bacterium, assembly GCA_041172045.1. Taxonomy (GTDB): domain Bacteria; phylum Verrucomicrobiota; class Verrucomicrobiia; order Verrucomicrobiales; family Akkermansiaceae; genus Luteolibacter. The sequence goes on from JBEDKU010000338.1 coordinate 1,086, forward strand.
ATCCACGGCATATCCTGCTCGTAGGCACGGAACATGAACCACATGGTGGAAAAATCAGCGATTTCGAACAACCGCTCGCCGGTCGCGACATACTGGCCTTCATAGACGCTCTGCTCGACAACGGTGCCGCCGATGGGTGATAGAATCTGCGAGGTGAGCGAGTCCGCGGGCTTGTCGGCCACGGCGTCGATCTGTCCGGGCGTGAGGCCCATCTGGCGGAGGCGGAGCGCGGTGTTCTTGCGCAAGTCGCCGCTGAGCTGACGGTATTCGCGCTCGGCCTGGAGTAGGTTCGGGCTGTAGAAGTCCGCGAGCGGCTGGCCTTCATCGACCTCCGCACCCATGTAGTTCACATGAAGTTTCTCGACCCGACCATCGACGTAGGCGGATAGAATCCGGTGGCGGGTGGAGTCGTCATCGATCACGCCGGCGACTTGCAGGGTGCGGGCGAGCGGCTGGACCCTCGCTTCCGCCGTCTGCACGTGCAGCACCTGGATTTGCGTCTGGGTGAGCGCCACGGTGCTTCCGCCGCCGGTGGCGTCGAAGCCTTTTTCTCCGGGATAGACCGGAGTGAGCTCCATGCCGCAGATGGTGCAGCGGCCGGGCTTGTCGCTCTTGATCCACGGATGCATGGCGCTTTGATAGAAGGCGGGTGCGCGTTCTCCCGTCGTGGCGGCGGTGCCTGCTTGAGGCGCGAGCTTTTGCAGGGTGAACCAAGTGGCGCCCGCGGCTAGCAGGGCGGTGATGAATATGGTGAGGAATGTTTTCATGGCTTCAGCGGTTAGGGACCAGGGTTTGGAGTTCTTCAAGCGCCGCGAGCTGCATGGCGATCATGCGGCGTTGTTCGAGACGGATGGAAAACAAGGTGCGGGAGGAATCGAGCAGATCGGTCAGCGGGGCTTTGGAACTGATCCAGGCGGCTTCGATGGATTGGGTGGTGTTCTGGGCTTTTTCGAGGATTTCACCCGAATAGGCGCGGGCCTGCGCGGCGGCGTTGGCGGCTTCCGTGACCGTGGTCAGGACCATGGAGGCGATTTCCCGGCGCATGGTCTCGACGTCCTGGGTGGCGGAAAGTTCGCGGCTTTTCGCAGCGGAAATTTTCGCCTGATAGGACGTGTCATTGAACCACGGGAGACTCAGCTTGACCCCCACCGTAGTGCTCTGGATGTCGCCGTCGCCGGAGTAGAGTTGGGTATCGACGCCGACCACCACTTCCGGCAACCGTTCGCGGTCGGCCATGCGGGTTTCAGCATTGGCCGCCCCGACCATTTCCTTCATGGCGCGGACCTTGGGATTTGCGCGCGGGATGCGCGAAATCTCGGCTTGGGCGAGCGGCACCGGTGGCGGCGAAGCAGGAAGCTTCAGCACGGACCAGGGTCGGTCGAGCGGGCGGCCGAGGGTAAGATTGAGCTTCTGAGCGAAGCCCTGGCGACTGCGGCTCATCGCGTCTAGCATCTGTTGTTCTTTGGCCAACTCGGTTTCCATGCGGAGCGCGTCGCTGCCGCTGCCCATGGGGTCGGCAGCCATTTGGCGGGCGTTTTCGACGATGGCGGCCAGCCAGGTGATTTGCGCCTGTTGGAGGGCGAGGGACTCGTCGGCGAGGGCAAGCTCGATGGCATTGCGGGCCGCCTCGGCACCTGCGGCGAGTGCCGGAGTGCGGGCGTTTTCCGCGGCAGCCCGCTGCATGGCATCGGCCTTACGGCGCTGGGCATCGAACATGCCGGGCTTGGGCAGGGCCTGCTCCACTCCGAGCATGATGTCTCCGTCCTCCATACGCATCATTTTCGAAGCCCCCATGAAACCGAAGCCGATCATGGGGTCGTTCCACAGGCGGACGCCGTGGGAGTCGTGGCCGGCGGCAGTAGCGAGGTATTGCCCGGCGACCGCGGAAGGGTGCGTGCGTGCGGCTTCTTGCCGCAGTCCGGAGAGAAAATCGTCGTTGATCAATCTAGCTTCCTGCGCGTGCATGAAGCTTCCGGCCACGAGGAGACCGGATAGCAATGGTAGTAGTGGTTTCATCAGTCATGTGAATCTTTGGATTAAAGTCCCAAGCGCCGGGTTCATGGCGGCCATGGTGTTGGCCGGAATGGCTGGGCGCAGTACGCCTGCTAGAGCGCTGAATCAGATGACAAAACGGCAGAAGGCCACGGACAGCGGCACTCCTGAAAATCCACTCCGAAGCTCGACCCACGATGCCGTAGGAACCACTGCGTCTGTCCGAGGCGGAAATAAAGCTGCGGGCGAAATCCGCTCCGGCGCTGGTGAAATGAGCGGTTTCAAATCAACCGCCGCCGGAGTCAGCGGAGCGGGTGTCTGATTGGAATCGCCTTCATCCGCGCACGGGCAGGATTCGAGCCCGTCGCAACAACTCATCGCCTGCGTTTCGGTGCCGCAGGATTTCGCGGAACCAGACGCCATGCACGACGCTTGGACTTGGGACAACTGGATGACCAGCCCCATGAACAGCGCGATAATGGATTTGATGTGCATTCCGTGCATGAGAGTAATCCCGCTCCGAAATATTCCAAGTTCTATTCAAGGACCGGGCTTCTGGTTTTCTCCTCATTTTTTGCCTGCACCTGGTTCCGGCAAGAAAACAGGAACCGATCTCCTCACGGAACGAAAGTTCTGCACGGTGCCGATGAGGGGACCCTATTGGTATTGTTGAAAAATGCCCGTCACGCGGAAGCGACGGGAGACAAGCGGACCCCGGAGCATTCAGAAAGGTCGGCGGTGACAGTTGTTTTGTTATGAATTACAACTGCCACAGCCGGATCGAACCTCTGGCGCGATCATTCGGGGGATGGGCACTGTTCCCCAACGCTCACCGGCCTGAGCTTTGAACGGGTTCCCATTCAACGCCATGGGGTGAAACCCTACCCACCGGAAATGGCCAGCGCCGTGGCTTCTCCCACAGCCTTTCGCCTTCATCCCGCACTAATTTCAAATCCCGTAATCCGTCATTCCCTGTTGGCTTTGGCGAGATTTTATGGGTGATTCCGAATAGCTTGGCGGCACTTCGCGGAGCGCCGGGAACCCAATCTTGTGGATTGCCGCGCAACCTCGTGTCCAACGTGGAGTTTATCCCGCAAGCCACCCATTTCATGAAACCCTCACTCCTTCTCGCCGCGACTTTTCTGACGACATCCCTCGTTCTGCTGGCGGCCCAGCCCGGCAAAAAAGGCAAAAACCGCCCCGGCGCGCTCTTGGCACAAGAGGCGGCCGCTCCGGTGGATCAACCCGCCACCGGCGTCTGGCATACATGGACCGCCTCCAGCGGAGGGAAACTGGAGGCGAAATTCAAGGCACTTGAGAATGGAATCGTCACGGTGGAGCAGAGGGACAAGCGTATCGTGCGCTTCCCGCTGGTCCGCCTGAGTGCCGAGGACCAGCAGTTCGCCCAAGCCCGCAAAGCCGCCCAGCCACGGCCGCCGATGGCGCAGGAAGTGATCGTCAAGGCCGCCGCCCGGCTGGATGATTCGATCAACGGCGTGCTGAAACAAAGCGGAATCGCGGCGAACCCACCGGCGAGTGACGCGCAGTTCGTCCGCCGGGTCCAGCTCGACATCATCGGCCGCATTCCCACCGAGCGGGAGGCGCGGGCGTTTCTCGCAGACACATCGCCCGGAAAGCGTGCGGCGCTGGTCAACTCGCTGCTGAACTCGCCCGGCTACACGATGCACATGTTCAACTGGCTCGCCGACATGCTGCGCGTGAAGGACGACTATGGAAAAGGCGCGAAAGCCTTCCTCTACGAAGATTGGCTCAAGGACCAGATCGCCATGAATCTTCCTTGGGACGTGATGGTGCGCGACATGCTCACCGCCGATGGAAAACTCAACGAAAACGGTGCCGCCGGATTCCTCCTGCGCGACGCCCAGATGCCGCTCGACGGCGTGTCCAACCTGTTAACCACCTTCCTCGGAGCCGATGTCTCCTGCGCCCAGTGCCACGACCACCCATCCGCCGACTGGACGCAGCGGGATTTCTACAGCATGGCGGCGTTCTTCGGCGCGACGGACGGCTATCACGAGGACGTCTATCGGAAATCCCGCCGCCTCGCCAAGTCCGACTCGATCTCGCAGGCGGAGAAGAACCTGGCCAAACAAATTTTCACCCCCAACGCCTACAACCTGGTGGACCTGCCCACCAACCGGCTGAAGTTCCCTGCGGACTACAAATACAAGGACGCCAAGCCGGGTGAGGCGGTGACGCCCGAGCTGATCCGCTGGGACGCGTCCGCGAAAACCAATCCCGCCTATCAACTCGAAGACGTGAAGCCCTCACAGCTCCGCAATGAATTCGCCGGGTGGATGGTCCATCCGGAAAACCCGCGCTTCGCCGCCACGATTGCCAACCGGCTGTGGAAAAAAGCGTTCGGCGTCGCGGTGCAGGAGCCGGTTTCCAATCTGGACGATCCCGCCGGTGCGAGCAATCCGGAGCTGCTCGCACTCATCACCGCCTACATGAAGCAGGCCAAGTTCGACCTGCGCGAGTTCCAGCGCATTCTCTACAACACCGCCGCCTATCAGCGGCAGGCGTGCGAGGCTCCCGAGGATCCGAAAAGCTATCAGTTCCCCGGCCCCACCCTGCGCCGCATGAGCGCCGAGCAGGCGTGGGACTCCATCGTGACCCTGGCTGCCGGAGATGATGCTGATCAAGTTCTCCTTCGCCGTGGCGACGATCTCCAGAAGACCGTGGTTCCCGACGACCAAATCAACGCCGCGACGCTGAACCGCTTGATCACCGAAATGAAAGCCAGCGGCGCCCCCATGAAAGGCGGCGGCGGGAAAAAAGGCGGGAAAATGAACCCGAGAGCCCTGGCTGCCAGCTATGAGGGCGGCATCCCCCTGATCCGCTCCGGCCTGGTTCTTGCGCGTGCCAGTGAGCTGCCGCAGCCTGCGCCGGAGAACCATTTCCTACGGTTGTTCGGCCAAAGCGACCGCCTTGTTAGCGACACCAACACCACCGACGGCAGCGTGCCCCAGATGCTCCAGCTCATGAACGGCCCGGTGCAGGAAATGATCGCCAGCGGCTCCTCAGCACTCGCCGCCGCAACCAAGGCCACCACGCCGCCGGACAAGGTCGCCTCGCTCTATCTGAGTTTCCTCGGGCGCCAGCCAACTGCGGATGAGTCGGGGAAAGCGCTGGCAGCGATGAAAAACGGGCTCGCGATCAACGACCTCGCCTGGGTCCTCCTGAACTCCCGTGAATTTCTCTTCATCCCGTAAACCCACCCGCCATGAAATCCGATCTGCTCCGACTCAATGAAATTTCCCGCCGCTCCTTCGTCGAGCGCATGGCGCAAGCCGCCTTCGGCATCAGCCTGCTGCCGTTCATGCCGGGCGAGAGCCTGCGCGCCGGCGAGGCCCCGCCGGCTGGCGCCAAGGGACCCGGCTTCGGCAAGGCCAAGGCGGTCATCATGCTCCAACTCTCCGGTGGTTTGAGCCAGATCGACAGCTTCGATCCCAAGACCGGCGCGTCGAAGGGCCCTGGCGACGCCGTGAGCACCAAGGCCGGTTTTCAAATCTCATCCTTCCTGCCGGAAACCGCGAAGATCGCGGACAAGATCACCGTCATCCGCAGCATGACGGCCAAGGTCGGCGTGCACGAGTCGGCCCGCTATCTGATG